>CAYTCQ010000025.1:0-1423 GCA_964436485.1 uncultured Candidatus Saccharibacteria bacterium
CGCAACCAAGATCAAGAATTGAAATTGCTTCTTTTTTATTTTTTACAAGAGAGAGAAGCTTCTCGTACAAAGCTTTGTTATAGGAGCCGCGATATTTCTTGTAATCTTTTGCAACTTGACCAAAAGATTGTTTGTTTTTGGAGATGTAATTCATGCTCTCGATATACTAGCACTATTTTGAGTATTCGACAGGACCGGCAGTAGCCTTATCGAATCTTACAGATTCTGTACACCTTTCCGATCTGCTCAAAGCAAAGCTTCTCACAGATAATGGAGAAGGTCTTCGATTCCTGACGAAAGCCAAGCAGTTGGCTTTCTCCGAGATCACCCAAAGAAAAAGGCTGCCCCTTTCGGGAGCAGCTCTTTTTCTAACGGGTGATCTCGGCAGGAATCGAACCTGCATCACAACTTCCGCAAAGTTGCGTCCTATCCATTGAACGACGAGACCCTAAGGCCAAATTGGCTTTGCCACTATACGTTATTTTCGCAAATTAGTAAATAGAAATAAAAAATCACAGCCGATGTGGCTGTGATTTGTTTAATACATACCGTTGAGTTATTAGTCTAACACAACGTCTAAATGATACCCTGCCCCCTCAAATGTTTCGAGTGTGGCCTTTTCTTTGTCGTTTAGTGAATTGCGGTTTATTACAAAGGATCGCTCCTGTTGGCCCAATGATTTAAAACGAGCACTCAAGGCCGTAACAAACTTGTTGTTTATTTTAACGTTTTTTGCGTTATACAACGTTTGCACAACAATCCCTTTGCCTACTCTTGAGAAAAAGCCGGCAAAAACAGATCCATCGCTTGCAACCCCTTCAAAAATGAGTGAGCTGCTTGTTTGCTTTGTTCTCATTTTCAAAACAGACAATCCATACTCTTCAATTTTGAAGCTTTTTAAAAATGGTTCGAGTAATTTACGTACCTTCGAAAAAGTCATAGTTCCATCTAGAGCAGGAGTCTGAATCAGGTGTTGTTGGCCTTCAAAAGAAGAGGAGTCGGGAATGTTAGGGGTAGTACCCTTCTTAATTTCTTTCATAAACTCTATTAAGATTTGGTTAAAAATGTATTATTTAAAGTAGATTATAGCACATAATAATACTTTTTGTCAAGCAAAAAGAGCCTTATTTTACAGGCTCTTTTAGGGCTTATTTAGAAATAGTTTAGCTATTTACCCGCCCAAGCTTTGAGCTCGTCGTATGTGGCCTCACCACAGATCCACTTCCCTGTCTCAGTATTGAAGAAAAATGGCACTCCTCCGCAGAAGTTTTTATCAAGCTCATTGAGCTTTTTCATGTTTTCCTCGTTGTGCCAAACCTCAAAACGGTCTACTTTCACGCCATCGTCGTGTTCAAGCTTGGCGATAACCGATTCCATTCTCTGGCAGTGTGGGCATTCGAGCCCGAAGAAGTTCATAAGCATA
>CAYTCQ010000025.1:1523-7619 GCA_964436485.1 uncultured Candidatus Saccharibacteria bacterium
TTTCCAGCCTTAACAGCTTTTTCAAGGTTTTTGATGGCCTCCTTCATTGTCTTTGTGCGGCGGTCGTTCATGACCTTCTTGCGCTTAGAGACGCGGATTGCCTTCTTTGCTGATGATGTAATTGCCATAAAATACTAGAGTCTTTAGTCTATAGTTATTAGTCTTTAGTGACCCAAACCAAGCCTGAGACACAAACTTAGGAATAGGTCACAACACTATACCAGAAAAAGGTTTTTTTGCAATGTATACCTTCCCTACCCACTATAGACTAAAGACTATATACTAGTTCTATGATTTCTCGCCTTTCAGGTACCACTATCGACATCACTGAAAAATACGCCGTCCTCGACGTACATGGTGTGGGGTATAAAGTCTTTTGCAGTCCCGACACCCTCTCTTCCCTTAAGCTTGGCGAGGTTGGATCGGTCTATACATATCTTTCCGTCCGCGAAGACGCGCTCGATTTATACGGATTTACATCAGCTGACGAACAAGCATTTTTTGAAATGCTCATCAGTGTCTCAGGCATTGGACCAAAATCTGCGCTTGGCATTCTTGGTATGACAAGTGTTGAGACACTCAAGCAAGCCATCGGTACGGGAGATACAAGCTATCTAACAAAAGTATCCGGTATTGGCAGAAAGACAGCAGAAAAAGTCGTGCTCGAACTGCGCGACAAACTTCGCGCTCATGCAAACATGAAAGAGGCTCCGTCTACACTGCGCGCAGAAAGTGATGCTATTGAAGCACTTAAGGCGCTCGGCTATTCGCAGAACGAGGCACGCGACGCGCTCAAAGAAGTACCGGCTAAAATAACTGGCACAAACGCGCGCATTAAAGAGGCACTTAAAATTTTGGGAGGGAAATAAAAAATCCCCGATAGTATCGGGGATTTTTATTCATTTAGAAAAATAACTTATAACTTTCTTTTTGAAACAACTGATTAATCATCTCTTCTTGCTCAGCAGAACATATCCAAGCTGGAGTAAGTTCTGTATTGTTAGAATCAATAACAACATATGGGACTTTTGTCCCCTCTTTATCAGCTGCTGTAAACTCTGCAACTATCAACATAGCGGAGGAAATTTCAAGCTTTTGACTTAGTATGTCATATTTGAATTCTGACTGGTCTTTATGCAAGTAAAAAATAAGTTTACCTTTTTTGTTAATTGCTTTAATTTGCAAAATGTTTAAACAAGAAAGAAATGTATTTATTTTGTAACGACTCGACTCAAAAAGAACTCTGATGAGAATTGCCTTACTACTTTTTTGCCTCTTAAAGAAAAGGGTTGTATTCCAACTCGAACGAGGGTATATGGTTTCAAAGACTTTTTGTTTATTTTTGATATTTTTAATAGAATTCGAGACACTCTTAATGCGATAGAAAACTCCTAAAAATAAAAAGAATAGACTGAGCACCCAAAAAAGAAGGCTCGAAAAAATATGATGGTTCACTACCACCGCTGAAATAATGAGTGAAATAAATGCACCCAACAAACCCCAGCCAAAAAACATTCTCAGCACCACCTCGACAAGAGAGCTCGCACCTAATTTTTCTTTGAGAGAATATCGAAACGATATACTTTTTCCAGAAAATTGTGCCAACTCTAGTGCATACTGTTCTACGGATACCACTGCCTGTTTATCAGAATTAATCTCGAGTTCCAAACCAACACCCAACAAGTAACGAATGGTGCGCTCGAAAATGCCTTTGTGTAAAACAATACTTGGCTGCGCTTTGTATTGACTCCATTCCTTTTTGAAACATTGTATATTTCTTAACAATTTTTCTGCATCTGATCCAGATAAGCCATCTCGATCAATAAGAATACCGTTTGCTTCTTTTAGTGAACCAAAACTGGAGAGATCTGTAATGTTTTTCAGTAGCTCATTCTGCTTTTCCTGAATAAATTCGAACAAATTTTTACTCATGATTATTAAATTTTCAATGTATTCCTACTCCTATGTTTATAGTCCCGTTCGGTTTTGGACTTAGTCGAAATACTACGATTAGAATCGTATTTGTCAACCAGTGCTATACTCCTCCCATGCCCGAGCTCCCAGAAGTACAAACAACAGTAAACGGCCTCAACAAGACTGTTAAAGGTCTTTCCATCAAAGACGTCTGGAGTGACTTGCCCAAGAAATCTGTCTCGCGCAAGGACTATCACGACACGATCAAGCACCTGCCCTTCTTTACTGATTTTAAGAAGGGTCTTATTGGCGCAAAGATTCTCGGCGCGGAGCGTCGCGCTAAAAATATTCTCATCAATCTTTCAAATAAGAAAACAATCCTCGTACACATGAAAATGACTGGCCACATCATGTACGGCAAGTATGCATATGACGCCAAGAAAAATGAGTGGACCCCTGCGCACGACGAGAAAAATGATGCGCTCCGTGATCCATTCAACAAATGGCTGCATCTCGTCATAACATTTACCAACGGCAAACATCTCGTGCTTTCTGATGTGCGCAAGTTTGCAAAAGTGACGTTACTATCAACTGAGGAGGCACACAAGAGTAAGCATCTTGCAGGTATCGGCCCTGAGCCACTGGAAAAAAGTTTTACGTATGCAATATTTAAGGAGCGTATTCTTACCAGACCGAGCGGGAAAATAAAGTCGGTACTCATGGATTCATCTGTCATCGCCGGTGTGGGAAATATATATTCAGATGAAGCGCTCTGGCTCTCTGATATTCATCCCCTTTCAAAGCCATCGCATATTCCTGAGGCAAAATTGAAGGTGCTCTATACATCAGTACAGACAGTCCTGAAAAAAGGTATTGACTTCGGTGGCGACTCTACGAGCGACTACCGACAAATAGATGGGACGGCTGGAAAATTTAATCACGCGCACAATGCATATCGCCTCACAAAGACTATGTGCAAAAAACGTGGATGCAAAGGTGTTATACTTCGTATAGTAGTCGGCGGCAGAAGTGCGCATTTCTGTAGCCTGCACCAAAAAATGTATGCATAAAAAGTATTCTCAAAAAGAAAAAGGCGACGCACTCATGTGGTTTTTGCTCATCGTGGCAGGACTGTGGGTACTCTGGTATTTTGGTGGAGGTCCTGAGCGTGCTGCTCAGCAAGGTGAAAAACCTTTTATGAAGCCCTTACAGCCCATCGACTCAGGCGAGGTATACCAAGGAACAGTCCACTAATAGGTGGGCTGTTTTAGACTTCAAGCATTCGAAACAGTGCAATTCCTCCTGAGACAGATACGTTGAGTGACTCCTTCCCTCCTTTCATAGGGATTTCGGCGATGATGTCGCATTTTTTGAGTATCTGCGGTGATATGCCGGTGACTTCGTTACCGAGAATAAAGGCGGTCTTTTTTCCAAGACGCACTTTTTTATAGTCGACAGATGTAGATGACTGCTCAATAGCAATGATTGTATATCCGTCTTTTTTAAGTTTGGTAACAAGAGGCGCAAGCGTTTTCACGCTCTCCCATGACATAGTCTTTTCAGCACCGAGGGCGGCTTTGGCAATATCTGGTCGCGGTCTCTTGAAACGGTCGAGTGGCGCAGGAGTAATACCAACGAGATACATCTTTTGAATACCGACGGCGTCAGCAGTGCGAAAAAGTGAGCCCACATTGTGCGCGCTGCGAATATTGTCGAGGATGAGAATGGGAGTAACGAGTTCTGTTTTCATGTTGATACCCAATACTAACAGATTAGAATGTGGGGGCAAGCATGTATTTTGATGAACAATAGATTTTTTCATTCATACAACAACAGAATCGATCCTTACAGGATCAGTACAGGTTTCCCATTTTCTCAAAGCGAAGCTTCTCGAAAATAAGGGAGAACCTTTTCGATTCCTGCCCGCAAGATGCGCAGGCGTCTTGCTCGAGCGGACAATTAAAAAGACCCCTGACGGGGCTTTTATAATTGTCCGCTCGGCAGGAATCGAACCTGCGACCATCTCCTTAAAAGGGAGCTGCTCTACCGACTGAGCTACGAGCGGATATCAAATCAGTACGATTGAAAATACCATAAAAATACTGATTAATCAACGTTGTAGAAAATTGTTCGATCCCCCAAGAAAGATGTATACTGAGCGCATTATGGAAAAGAAAACAACAATAAGCATCGTCGTTTTTACTGTCGTCGTACTTGGCATCGTGGCTCTCATGAGCATGGTTGCAGGCGGAGCAAAGACTTCAACAAAATATAATGATCTCGTGCAGTGCATGCAGCAAAAGGGTGTGAAGTTTTATGGCGCATTCTGGTGCCCACATTGTCAGCGCCAAGAAGCAATGCTCGGCATGTCTCGACAGACACTCGAAGAAAAAGGATTGTATGTTGAATGTTCAAATCCAGATGGTAGCGGACCAAACGCAACATGCGCTGCACAAAAAGTTGAAAGCTACCCAACATGGGTCTTCCCTGATGGCACTCGCCTCACCGGAGAGATCGATATAAAGACGCTCGCAGAAAAGAGCGGATGTGAACTTCCGAAGTAATCTATGTCATCTTTTGTTTCTTCATGGAACACACTCATGAGTACGGGAATATTTTTCGGACTCGCAGTCATTCTTGTATACATCTTCACACTCACTGTTCCCTCTCATGCGTTTTCTAAAAAAATTTCTAGCATCGTTGGAAAATATATTCTCTGGATCGGGCTTGTACTTTCTGGCGCGGCTATCGTATCAAGTCTCGTGTATTCAGATGTGATTGGATATCCGCCATGTTTGCTCTGTTGGTGGACGCGCATCTTCTTTTATCCGCAAGTTGCTTTGTTCGCGGTTGCACTTATAAAGAAAGAAAAGAAAATTCTCGACTACTCACTTGTTCTTACAAGCATCGGACTTCTCATTAGCACGTATCATTACATCATTGAGAGCGTTGGCTACTCACCACTGCCATGTAGTGCAAACGGTGTCTCATGCCTGACACGCTACGTGTACGAGTACGGATTCATTACGATCCCGTTTATGGGACTTGTCGGATTTGCCCTCCTTTTACTCTCACTCGTGATCGCCAAAAAAGCTTATATTACAACGGTTTCGTAGACTTTTCCCCATCGAAATCCGAGACGCGTATATTCGGATAGTATAATGAGTGCAAGCAGAGATGTGCATTTAAAAGGTATTCAGGTTACCCACTTAGGGTTTAATGGAAATATCTTGGTGTCGCTTCTCGAAGAAGGTTAGTATTCCAACATTATAGATAACGCGAGGACAGACTGTCTTCAAGTGCAAATGGTTTAGGAATATATTTTTTACTCCACCCCTTCTTTACGGATCTTTACGTGAACAAGTTCTTTGTGCGCTAAAGGCAAATGGCCTCGAGCATGGTTCTGAACTTCAGAATTATACTCGAGGCCATTTTTTGCTTTCTGTATGATTTTTTTACCCGCACACTTACTTTTTCTTTTCGAGTGATCGCAAGATAAACATCTCGAGCATTACATCAAGATTCTGATTTGGCTGATACGACTCGTGGAACATATCTGCAAGGTCGATCGCCATCTGCGCGAGTTCTTTTTTTTCAAACTGTTTCGCATTTTCTTTTGCTTTACTGTAGACAAACGCATGAAGTCCGCTTTCTCCTGAAGGTGTCGTACTCGCGATGATCATCGACTTCACTGCCCACGAGATCGTGCCATGTAGTTGTCGTGATTCGAGTCCGAGTGAAAGCGCGCGAGTGTAGAGCGCCCATGCGAGTGATCGTTTGCGCGCACAATATGCATCAGTGAGTGCAAAGACATTGAAGGCTTCAGCTTTTTTTATTTTCTTTTCTTCAAATTCAAACACCTCCGCTCCTTTTGCTTTTTTTATAAACGCAGCCGGAAGCGATGCTTCAGAAACAACAAAGACATTCGGTGCTTCAATTAGTTCTTTGAGAATAGTTTCAAACGCATCACGAGCATCAGCTGTGCTAAGCGCGCCCGCTATTGCAACGACTGTCTCTCCCCCAAAAAGCGACGCGCTACCGACAAGCGAGCGAATAGTTTCAATATCAAAATCAATATCGGTAAACGTACGAATGTCTGCTCCTTTTTTTTGAAGTGGAGCAAGTAAAGACTCGAGCTTACGTGCTCGAGCTTCAGTGTTGTTTCCGACAAGAATAGTAAGC
>CAYTCQ010000026.1:0-2011 GCA_964436485.1 uncultured Candidatus Saccharibacteria bacterium
TGAACATAACAACGTCCGCATCCTGTTCAATAGATCCTGAGTCACGGAGGTCAGAGAGGCGAGGCTCGCCACCACGCGCTTCAGCGGCACGAGAGAGCTGTGAGAGGGCAATAACCGGCACGTCTATCTCACGCGCGAGCGCCTTGAGAGAGCGTGAGATTTCAGTCACTTGGTTGACCATAGAGTCATAATTTTTGGTCGTACTCATGAGCTGGAGGTAGTCGACGACAATGAGTCCAATGTTGTGTTCGGCTTTGAGTCTGCGAGCTACTGAGCGAATATGGACGATAGAGCTTGATGGCTGGTCGTCAATGAATATTGGCGCCTTCGCCAGACGATCGAGCGAGTCACGCAAGCGAGAGAATTCATGATCTGACGTAAGATTTCCAGTGCGAAGACTCCACGCATTTACTTTGGATTCAGCAGCAAGCATACGATCGACAAGTTGCTGTGAGCTCATTTCAAGAGAGAAAATACCGACACCAATATTGTGTTTTGTTGCGGCAATACGGGCAAAGTCCATAGCAAGTGTTGTTTTACCAACAGACGGACGAGCCGCGAGAATGATAAGATCCGACTTCTGAAAGCCTGAGAGCACGTTATCGAGCTCTTTAAATCCTGTAGGGACACCGCGGAGCACTCCTTTTTGTTCATGTAATTTTTCAAGACGACTCCACGCCTCTGGCAAGGTATCCTTAAGGGCAATATAGTTTGCGCGTTTTGGACCGTCTGAAATAGCAAAAATTTCTTTTTCCGCCGTATCTAAAATTTCTTCGAGTGACGTTGTGCCTCCATCATACCCAAGCTCAGCAAGCTTGTCTGCGGATTCAATAAGGCGACGGAGGGTATATTTCTGCTCAACAATGTCAGCATAGTAGCTTGCGTTGGTTGAAGATGGTACGGCATTTGTGAGCTCTGTAAGGTAGCGTGAGCCACCGATAGACTCGAGAAGTTTCTTTTCTTTGAGTAAGTGTGAGAGCGAAAGAAAATCTATCGGTTCGTTCTTGCTTGAAAGCTCAAACATGGCTGCATATATTTTTTTATGTTTGTCGCTATAAAAGGCATCTGGTGAAAGGCGGTCTGCAATCTCGATCAGAGAGCCAGGACGAAGCATAATTGATCCAAGCACCGCCTTTTCTGAATCAAGACTTTGTGGGGGAACGCGGAGACTTTTTTCGTTTGCCATGGGTCGATTTTAACATAGGGGTTTAGATAGGGAAGGAGACTTTTTGCATAACGTGTGAGTTACGCTGTGTATAGAGAGCCTTGCTTTTTTAAAAATGTATGCTATTATCAGAAACAATAAAACACCCTCGGCGTTTTTATTCATTACGTTCTCTCTCTTGTCCTCTATATGTAATAGAAGCCCGATGTTTATCGGGCTTGTTTTTTTGTCTCAAATAAGCCTTTAGTATATACTTGCCTATATGAAAAAGGTACTGCTCTCAGGTATTCAGCCGACAGGCACGCTCCATATCGGCAACTATTTCGGCGCGATTAAACAGTTTGTAGACATGCAGGACACATACGAATCATATGTGTTTATTGCCGACCTCCATGCCCTCACAACTGTCTGGGACAAAGAGACTCTCAAAAAAAATGTGTTTGACATTGCCGCAGCATATATGGCTTGCGGTCTTGATCCGCAAAAAGTCACGCTGTATCGTCAATCAGCTATCGGTGGACTCGTATCTGAGCTCACATGGATATTCAACTGTGTTACGACAGTGGCATATCTTGAGCGTGGACACGCGTACAAAGACTCATCCGCAAAACAAAAGGAATCAACAATGGGGCTTCTTGATTATCCCGCTCTTATGGCGGCAGATATTCTCATTCAAGACCCACACGTTGTGCCTGTCGGGCAAGACCAGAAACAGCACATCGAATTTACTCGTGATATCGCCCAGAAATTCAACAATACATGGGGTGAGGTTTGCGCAATGCCTGAGCCACTCATACTCGAATCTGTCGCAACAGTTGTTGGTACAGACGGCCGCAAGATGTCAAA
>CAYTCQ010000026.1:2111-4635 GCA_964436485.1 uncultured Candidatus Saccharibacteria bacterium
GGCTATCAAACAAGCTGTTGGACTTATGTAATATATTGGTCCCGTTAGAGGTTATGTTGTTTGTACAGGAAAAAGAAAATATACTAATACTACGCCATGAAAAATTACTACCAGTTTTATAATGATGGAAATCTAACGATTTCCTACCTCTAACGGGATGGAGCTCATTATCCGCGCTATCAAATTCATCATTGTTTCGCTCTTGTCGATTGTATATTGGCCGCTCAACGCTGCCTTTTTGTGGCTTCAAAAGCACTACCGCTCATGGTACAAGACGGACATCATCTCATTTATCATCGCCACACCGATCTACTACCTCTTTTTCATCATTGTTTTTATCTTGTCTGTACCACTTGAGATGTTTGGCGACCAGATGCATCCACCAGATATGCGTTTCCGATAATAGGCCTCTCGTGCTAGATTACACACATGCGAAATCGTATATATATTAAGGATATTAAAGACCATGCAGGGCAGGAAATAAGCATCGAGGGTTTTGCCCAGACGCTCCGTGTCCAGAGTAAGATCATCTTTTTGATGCTCCGTGATGTCACAGGTCTCGTCCAAAACGTCATCGAAATCTCAAGTCCCGCCTTTGAGGAGGCAAAGACTCTTTCTCATGAGTCTGTTGTGCGCATAACAGGACTCGTCAAAGAAGCAAAGCAAGCTATTGGAGGCTACGAGCTCAATGTGAGCGGTATTGAGGTTCTTTCTCGCGCAAATCCAGAGCTTCCAATCCCAGTTGTGGTAAAAGGCAACGACGAAGAAACAGACGCTCCGATCCGGCTCGACTATCGCTGGATCGACCTTCGCAAGCCAGAAAAGACAAAGATTTTCAAAGTATGGACTGCACTTGAAAAAGGCTTCCGTAAGTATTGGGATGAAAACAATTTCATTCAGATCTACACGCCATCATTTATGAGCACTCCATCTGAAACAGGTGCTGAAGTGTTTGCCGTCGACTACTTCGACCGCAAAGCATACCTCGCGCAGTCTCCACAATTCTACAAACAGATGGCCATTGCATCTGGTTTTGAGCGCGTCTTTATGACAGGCCCAGTCTTCCGCGCTGAACTTTCATTTACAACTCGCCACCTTACAGAATTTACCGGTTGGGACTTTGAGGTTGGATACATTGAAGACCACAATGACGTCATGGATTTTGAAGAAGGCATGATCGCTTCCGGCTTTGAAGAGGTGAAGAAGCAATTCCCAGAGCTTGATCTTGAAATCCCAACTCGACCATTTCCACGAATGACCATTCGCGAAGCGAAGAAGATCCTTGCTGATATGGGTATTGCAAGTGGGGAAGAACACGATCTTTCTCCAGAAGAAGAGCGCGCGCTTTCTGAGTACATCAAAAAAGAAAAGAATCATGACTTTGTCTTTGTGACTGAATACCACAAATCAAAGAGCGCCTTCTATCATATGCGCACAGAAGAAGGTGGCGATTATTCTCGCCGTGCCGATCTTCTGTTCCGAGGGATTGAAATCACAACACTCGCGCAGCGTGAACACCGCATTGAAATACTTGAAAAGCAGGCAGAAGAAAAGGGAATGCACCTTGAACCGCTCAAAGACTACCTCAACTTCTTCCGCTACGGCGTGCCTCCACACGGCGGTGGTGGTATCGGTCCAGCACGTCTCATCATGAAGCTGCTCGACCTTCCAAATGTCCGCGAAGCAACCTACCTCCCACGCGACGTAAAACGGCTAAATCCATAAATAAAAAGGATCTCCATAAAAAGGAGGTCTTTTTTATATGTATCAAATACGCTATGATACAAAGATATATGGAAGAAACCCTCCCGCAGAGCGTATATACCGTAAAATCAGGCTCGTTTGAGGGCCCACTGGAGCTCCTGCTCAATCTTGTCGAAAGTCGCAAGCTTTTTATCAATGAGATTTCTCTTGCTTCTGTTACTGATGAATTCCTTTCATACGCTAGATCACTTCCAAAAGGTGATCTTTCTGAGCTCACATCGTTTCTTTCTGTTGCGGCAACACTTATTCTTATTAAGTCTCGCTCACTTCTTCCGGGATTTTTGGTCACAAAAGAAGAGGAGCAAGATATCAAAGATCTTGAAAATCGTCTCGCACTCTATTCAATGATTCGCGAAATTGGTGCCTCACTTTTCTTGAGTTATGGCATTTCAGTTATTCATTTGCCACCAGAACGTCAACTTTTCACGTCAGTCTTTGCTCCAGATCGTAAGCTTACGCAAGACGTACTCGCTATCGCTGCAAACGACGTACTGGCAAAAGTACCAAAAGAAGAGGTCTTGCCCGAAGTACGCGTGCGCAAGATAGTCAGTATTGAAGATATGCTCTTCAAGCTCACAGAACGCGTCGTACAAAGTGCAAAAGTCTCATTTAGAGACTGGCAAAAGTCTATCGGCGGTGAAGATGCTGAGAGTATGAAGGGAAACGTGATCGTGTCGTTTCTTGCTATGCTTGAACTTGTACGCCAAGGCTGTATGGATGCTGTACAAGGAACAGAATTTGAAGATATTGAACTTACAAA
>CAYTCQ010000026.1:4735-7386 GCA_964436485.1 uncultured Candidatus Saccharibacteria bacterium
ATGAAAACCCAATCACTCGTAGAGGCTTTGCTCTTTTCTCGAGCAGAACCATGGACAATCGAAGAGCTCGCAAGCGCTACAAATCTTCCAAAGGAAGATATTGCTTCAGCTGTGTCGCTTCTTGAAACAGAACTTGCTGATCGAGGTATACAGGTCGTGCGCGCAGACAATACTATAACGCTTGGCACACACAAAGAAGCGCACGAGATCTTGGAAAAAATATATAAGGAAGAACTCGAAAAGAGTCTTTCAAAAGCATCTGTCGACACACTCTCTATCATCATGTATGGCACAGAAGTCACGCGCGGTAAGATCGACTTTATTCGCGGGGTCAATTCAAGCTTTATTTTGCGATCACTCCTTGTGCGTGGGCTCATCGAACGCAAGCCGTATCCGAGGGATCGAAAACGATTTATGTATGTGCCGACTGTCGCGCTCCTCGCGCAACTCGGTGTGGCAAACGTCGAAGCGCTTCCTGACTACGCACGCATACACGCAGAGCTTGATAAGAATATGATTGGCGCTGAAATACAAGAAGACGCCAATGGTGAACAAGTATAAGATACAACCCAAGACATTTTTTATCGGAGTCTCGTGCCTTTATGCACTGAGTATCGTTTTCTTGTTTGTACATGAACGTACTATCGATACTGTGGCCTGCACTAGTATTCGCGCCATGCGAGCTACTGTGCAAGAAAATACACAAAAAGCTGTCTCTAAAGAGATCGAGGCAACTGCTTTTTATGTCTACGACTTCACTGACGATGTTGTTCTTCTTCAAAAAGAACAGATGAAGCCACTACCTCTGGCTTCGCTCTCAAAAATTCTTGTTGCGCGCATGGCGCTTGCGCGACTTGGTCTTGAAAAAACATACACGATAGAGCAGAGCGATCTAGATAGGTACGGAGACACCGGATTTAGGCTTGGTGAGACATATACCGTTAGCAATTTGATCACAGCAGCGCTCGTACCATCTTCAAATGACGGCACGGCTGCGCTCATGCATGCGATGGGGTACAGACGTGAAGAATTTGCCAAAGTCGCAACAGCGCGAGCCTCCGAACTTGGATTTACATCTTTTTCATTTCAAAACTCAACAGGTCTTGATCTGGACAATAATTCACCAAGCAATATTGGTAGCGCCCAAGACATCACGCACCTTTTGTATACAACGTGGAAAAAATTCCCCTCAGTTATTGAGCGAAGCACGCAGGTTCGTACGTCAATTACGTCAGTTGATGGGCACGTTATTGAATACGACAATACCAATGTTTTAGCCGGAACAATCCCACTTTTGATCGCCTCCAAAACAGGGTATACTCAGTCTGCGGGCGGCAATTTATCGGTATTGTGGCGTACTCCAGATGGAAAAATCCTTGGAGCAACGCTCCTAGGGTCTTCCTTAGAAGGAAGATTTTCTGACATGAAGCGCCTTATTGCCTCTGGCTCTCTTGTAGCTTCGATCTATCAAAACAAAACTCTTCTTGCATGCAACTAATTAAAAAACTACTTAAGAAAATAGTCCCTGAACACGCACTTCTTTTTTATCACAAAGTAAAGGCTTCGAGCGCGGCACTCATCTACGGCTTTCCTGCAACGGGCATGCTCGTTGTCGGTGTGACAGGCACAAAAGGTAAGACCTCAACTGCAAACTACGTGTGGTCAGTGCTCAATGCTGGCGGATACAATACTGGCCTTATCTCAACTGCAAATTTCCGTCTTGGTGATGAAGAGATCATCAATCCGTATCACATGACGATGCCGGATCCTTTTTTGATTCAGAAAATGCTTAAGAAGATGAAGGATTCGGGTATCACATCTGTCGTTGTGGAGATGACATCAGAAGGTATGAAGCAATATCGTCACGCAGGTATCCCCGTCGACATTGCTATTTTTACAAACCTCACACCAGAACACCTCACCTCACACAAGGGAGATTTTGAACTCTACAAACAAGCAAAGTCCGCTCTCTTTAAGGCGCTCAATCATCCGAAAAAAGTGATCGATGGTAAAACAATCGAGCGTATTAGTATTGCAAACGCAGATAGTGAGCACGCCGAATACTATTTGCAATTTCCTGCAGACAAAAAAATTACCTATGGTCTTACTCGTGGTGACGTAAAAGCAACAGGCGTGATCGAAACAGCTTCAGGTACGTCATTTTGGGTAGATGACGAACAATTTGAGCTTTCAATTCCTGCGGGATTCAACGTCTACAACGCGCTCCCTGCACTCATTGTCGGGACAACACTCGGCATCAGTCTCGACAAAATCCGTGCAGGGCTCAAAAAGCTCACGCTTATCCCAGGCCGCATGGAAAAGATCGACGAGGGACAAAAGTATTCAGTTTTTGTCGACTACGCGCATGAGCCCGCAAGTCTCGGAGCACTTCTTACAGCCGCACACAACCTCAAATATCCTGACGGCAAAATAATTCTTCTTTTTGGTGGACAAGGTGGCGGTCGTGATCCACGCAAGCGCAAACCGATGGCCGAGCTTGCAGCCAAGCGTGCAGACTATGTGATCATCACCAACGAGGATCCGTATCAAGATGATCCACAAGAAATCGTCGATCAGATCGCGGGATATGTGGCTGAGGCAGGCAAGAAGATGAATGAAAACCTCTTTGCTATACTAGAGAGAGAAAATGC
>CAYTCQ010000027.1:0-7340 GCA_964436485.1 uncultured Candidatus Saccharibacteria bacterium
TTTCGCGATCCCGCCTCGCGCCGTCGCGCTCCGGCTCTAAAACTTTTCCCCAAAAAGTTTTAGCCTTACAGGATCTGTACAGGTTTCCCATTTTCTCAAAGCAGAGCTTCTCGAAAATAAGGGAGAACCTTTTCGAATCCTACCCACGAGATGCGCAGGCATCTCCTTCCGAGGAGCTAAAAAATCAAAGACCATCCTTACGGATGGCCTAAGATTTTAAGAGCTCCCTCTAGTGGACGAGTTCAGAACTCTCAACTGGACTGCAATTAAAAGAGATTTAGAGTTTTCTAAGATTTTTGAGATATTGCCGAGCTTGGTGCTTCAGAACTCATAGAAAAAACCTGCACTTTAGTGCAGGTTTAATACTTTAGTGTAAGCTCAATTTAAATTAAACTAACTACTTCAGACATAATTAAAAGCCTAGATTGCTCATTTTCAGAGTCAAAAGTTCCTTTAATGTATTGTTCTAAATAGTCGTCCCACTCCTTTGTAGAAATGATTTGTTTATTATGAGCGATTTTTATATCACTGAGAGCGGCACTAAATCGCCAAAAACTTTTCAATGTTCGTCTTCGTTCCTTCTTGAAAGAATAGTAATACGAAAGATGATATGGACTAGTAAAAAAGCTAATTATTTTTGCCCAACTAAGCTTTTCAAGATCAGCTGTTTCGGCTTCAAATCTTCTAACTTCTTTAACTATCTTATCCATACCTTTTCTTTCTAAGTAAGCCCTCCAATATGGAGATAGGGCGTTTATGATTTTTTGCTTATTCATTTTATTCATTTGATTAGTTCTCACAAAAGCCAAGAGCTCCTTTGAGAACTAATCAAATAATGTCAAAAAGCTATCACCCGCATGATAGCATAAATAGAAACTTATGTCAATAGCTGGCTCCTCGGGTAGGATTCGAACCTACGACCAATCGCTTAACAGGCGACTGCGCTACCGCTGCGCCACCGAGGAATATATGGTTACGCCCCGAAATACTATCAAAAAAAGCCCCAAAATGCAAAAGGGCTCAATAATAAAAGGCCTTATTTCCCATAAGGCCTTTGCGCGTACGATAACGACGTATTTCAACGCCGGGTCTTTTCCTAATGTACCGGGTTTGGCTTATACCCTCTGCCAGGTGATAATTTTTAACGAGGAGTCGCTACATTAATCCGGTCAGTCCGGAAGTCAGGTTGTTGTCGCTCAAGTACGAAGTGACCACTTCGCCCCTGACTGCTCGATGTAAAGAACACTTTCTCATCTGGGGCATGTATACCATATAATGATGGACATGTATATCCGAGTCCATGTACTAGCTGGGGCAAAGAGGGAGATTGTGACAAAGAAAGGCCCTGATACCTATGATATTTCCGTCCGCGAGCCGGCTGAGCGCAATATGGCCAATACTCGTATTCGAGAGCTTTGCGCCCATGAGTATGGCGTGCCCGTAGGCAAGGTGCGGATCATAACAGGTCACCACGGTCCGACAAAAATGCTTTCAGTTGATATTTCTTAAAGTGATATACTAAGCATATGATCACATACACAATTACAGCAGATACGGTTGCCGTCGATGCCGATCTTAAGGCATATATTGAAAAGCGATTTAAAAAGTTTGACCGCTTCGTCAAAGATGGTGGTCGCGATATGTATATTACTGTTTCGCAGGCGACAGCTCATATGCGCGAGAATACGTTTCGCGTGGAAGTAAAATTCAAAATCGGGCAGGAAGATTTCTTTGTGACAGGAGAGAGTGACGATGTTCGTCATGCTGTCGACAACGCAAAAGCCGAGCTCTGGCGTGAGGTCACAAGCAGTAAAGGTAGAGCAGATACACTCTTTTATCGCGGTGCTCGCAGTGTAAAAAATATTCTCAAAGGTGGCGCGGGCTTACTTCGAAGAAAAAAATAATTAGTGTGCAGGGTGCGAGCGAAGGAAGTCTTGATACGAGACTTCCTTTTTGCCTTCTGGGAGGACTGTATCAACTACAAATACTCCGTTTTCCATATGTGCTTTGGTGATGATGAGGCGCTTGCCTTCATGCATGAAGTACGTACGAGGCCATTCTTTGTAGGCGCGGTATTTTCGGTAGTTTGTGGCCGCATCGCCAGTAATGTCGATGAGAGCATCTTCCTTTTTTATTTTGCCACAACGAGTAGCTAAAGAGTGATCTTGTTCGATTGCATCAAGCTTACCTGCGAGGTAGTCCGGTAGTGCCCAGACAATGAGCGAGGCGCCAAGCTCTGTGAGGCGAGCGCGTAGCTCGGGAGTCGCCTCGTCGTGTCCGATGTCGGTCGTGACGCTTGCAATAATTGGGCCACTATCAAGCGCAGGGCGCATGATTTGGATCGCACAACCTGTTTGTGTGTCTCCGTTTAAAATCGCTGCTTCTGTCGGTGATGCACCACGATACTTCGGTAGCAGTGAATAGTGCACGTTGAGCGTGGCGTGCTTTGGAAGCGTGATGAATCGCTCAGGGATGATCGAGCCGTAGGCCACGACGACAGAAACATCAAGATTGTATGACGAGAGTGTGTCAAAAAAAGTATCATCCAATTTTTCTGGTTGAAGGACTGGCACGTTGTGCGCAAGAGCCCACACTTTTGCAGGTGGAGGAGTGAGTTCATGTCCGCGGCCTTTTGGTCGGTCTGGGTTTGTGATGATGACAACAGGTGAAAGACCTGATGCTTTGAGCGCATCGAGATATACAGTCGTGAGTTCTGGTGTGCCCCAAAATGCGATGCGAGGAGTCATGTTACTTCTCTGAAGCACTTACTGATTCGGGTACGTGACCTTCAGCTATGTTGCGCGCGTTGTCGATAAAGAGTACGCCATTGAGATGGTCTGTCTCGTGTTGGAAGATGTGAGCGAGCAGTCCGCCTGCGCCGCGAGTAAATTTCTTGCCGTGCTCGTCGTATGCAGTCACAGTGGCATGTGTAGAGCGATGGACTTCGCCCCAAAATGGGCGTACGGAAAGACAGCCCTCATGCATCCATTTTTTTGTTTTTGAGAGCTTTGTGACGACAGGATTGATGAAGACCATGTCGGGTGTTTTGGCAGATGCCCCATCTACAAGGTTGCCATTCTGCCAGTCTTCATCAAAGACCTTTCCTGCAACAACGAAGATTCGAAGTGATACTCCGATCTGTGGTGCAGCAATAGCTACTCCGTCGGGCTGAGTGGCGAGTGCTTTCTTCATGTCGCGCACTACTTTTGCAATCTCAGGACTTTTTATGTCCTTAATAAGTACAGCTTTTGCCTTTTTGCGTAGTACGGGATTTTCTTTTTGAACAATAGTAATGGGCATACTATTTATTGAGACTTTTCATGTAGTCGGCCAGATTTTTCTGCTTCACATTTTCCTGTGAGCGAGTGGCCATGTTGCGTACAATCACGGTACCTTCAAGCGCTTCTTTCTGTCCGAAGATGATTGTGTAGGGAGCGCCAGACTTTTCTGCCATGCCGAGCTGTGCACCGAGAGAGTCTTTTGAAAGAGCCTGTGTCATTGGCACGTGCGCTTTGCGCAAGATCTCGATGATGTTGAGACTCTTAAGCTTTGCTTCAATGCCGAGCTGGATGAAGTAGACCTTTGGCTTTTTGATAATGCGTGGTGTGTGCTTGTTGTACCATGGCATCGTCATGATGCGGTCGACGCCAAGTGAGGCACCGACTGCCGGTACATCCTTCTTTGATCCGAGCTGTTTGCCGAGATAGTCGTAGCGTCCGCCACCTGCAATAGTGATAGATGATCCATCTTCAGCGCGGTGAATAACTTCAAATACAGTGCGTGTGTAGTACGAAAGTCCGCGTACGAGATTTTTGTTGAGGTTGTACGGGATACCCATTTCCTCGATGTACTCAAGTACTTCTTTGAAATGCTTTTTACATGCAGGGCAGAGGAATGACACGCAGTCTGGAGCGCTCGCATTGATCTCAATAGTCTTTTCTTCTTTTGAGTCGAGGATGCGAAGTGGATTTGTTTTGAGGCGTTCGCGGTCGACAGCAGGAAGTGTGTTCACATGCTTTTTGTAGTACGAGACAAGCTCGCGTACATAACTTGGACGGCAGTCCTTGCAGCCGATTGAGTTGATATCTACTGATACATCTTTTCCACCGAGTTCGTCGATGATCGTCGTTGTTGTTTTAATAACGAGCGCATCAAGAATGCTCTTCTCGCTTCCGAGAGAGTCGATATCAAACTGGTAGAACTGTCGGTAGCGTCCCTTCTGCGGATTGTCGTGACGGAACGACGGTCCATACTGATAGAACATAACAGGCTGTGGCTGGTTGTTCATACCATGCTCGATGTATGCGCGCATGAGTGGGGCAGTGTGCTCTGGTCGGAGCGCGAGGTGATCGCCACCCTTTGTGCGCAGGGTGTACATTTCTTTGTCGACGATGTCAGTGCCCTCGCCGATACCTGAAGTAAATATATGTTCATGCTCGAGCATCGGAGTCTCTATTGGCTTGAAGCCGTAGTACATTGAAACTTCCTGTGCTTTTTCAAAACAACCTTGGAAGAGGTAGTAGTCGTCGCCCATGATGTCGCGCATGCCTTTTGGAGCAGCGAGATCACCTGTCTTTTTTGCAGTCTTTGGTGTTGACCCGCCTGGGCGGGCAAGTTTTTTTGCTGGTGTTTTTGCCATATGATTAGTTAGTAGTAAGTAGCTAGTAATTAGTAGGACAGTTTGTTTAACATTTTTAGTATTTCTTCAAGTAGTGAATCTATTTTTGAATAATCAAGATTTTTAGAAAAAGAAAGTCTTTTTAAAATTTCAATTTGAGTTTCAACTTCTGATGCAGATCCAAAGGCTATACGGAAGAACGTTTCTTTTTCTTTGGCTGATCGTCTCCGTGATCCTTCAGCGATATTTGATGGTATTGAGACTGCGGCGCGTTGAATTTGTGAGCTAATTCCATATTGTTCAGTTTTTGGTAGTGTAGCAGTAATTTCATATATGTATACAACAAGTTGAATAGACTTTTGCCAAACGATTAGTTTTTTGTAGCCTGATTCCATCTCTTTCTACTTACTACTATCTACTAGTTACTAACTAATAACGATGCTCTCCGGGAAAGAGAGATAGTTTGCTTAGAGGGAAGAGACGCAAGAATACGCGACCGGTGATGTCTTCCTTTGGAAGAAGTCCCCAACGACGTGAGTCGTAACTTACAGAGCGGTTGTCACCCATAACAAAGTACATATTTTCGGGGACTGTAACTGTCTGATTGTCATTCGGCATATCTGGTGCCGTGTAGTCTTCAGAAAGCTTGAGTCCCTCCGGATGGGCTGTGTTTGTAATAGTAACAACCCCGTCTTTAATAGTGACGGTGTCGTTTGGAAGTCCGATAATGCGCTTGATGAGGTAGATCTTGCTGTCGTATGGAGGTTTAAACACAATCACATCTCCACGCGCTGGCTGTTTGAAGCGATACGAGACTTCGTCGATAAGGAGGTAGTTTGCGTTCTGGAATGTTGGGACCATCGACGGACCAGAGACCACAAATGGCTGTGCAATAAACGTGCGCACAAGAACAACGATGACGATAACGATAATCGTAAAGCGGGTAAACTCGCCCAAGCCTTGCCAAAAGCTTTGTTTTGCAGGGGTTTCCTGCGTAGGAGCTTGCTCTGTGTGTTCATTCATGCGGCTAGTATAGTATACAACTGCTCTTGACAACAAAGTCAATTTTATTGCAAAACAGAAATCAAGAGAGCAAGGGAGCAATGAGCAAAAGAACAAGAATTGTCCTGTGTTATCATGTACCCATGATAACAGTAGTCGGTCTTGGAAACCCAGGGGAAGAATACAAAAACACACGCCACAATGCAGGGCGTATCGTCTTGGAATTGCTTGCAAAGAAGAATGGTTTTTCGGACTGGCGACTTGATAAGAAATCAAAAGCACTTGTGTGTCAGGGAAAGCTTGGCAAAGCGAAGGTCCAGTTTGTTCTTCCGGATAATTTCATGAACAACTCTGGCGGCAGCGTAAAGCCCTTTGTTGCAAGTAAAAAAGATCTCGCGCAGCTTGTAGTCGTCTACGACGAGCTTGATGTTCCAATCGGAAAAATAAAAATCTCATTCAATCGTTCAAGCGGGGGACACAATGGTGTCGAATCTATCATTAAGGCAGTAAAAAGTCAGGAGTTTGTGCGCGTGCGCGTCGGCATTTCGCCTCACACGCCGACTGGCAAGCTTAAGAAGCCAAGCGCGCAGAAACAGATCGACGGATTTTTGCTTAAAGATTTCAAAACAGACGAGCTTGCAGAGCTGAAAAAACTTTCAAAGAAAATCCAAGAAGCGCTCGAAGTCTTCGCCGAATCAGGCAAAGACAAAATGATGAGTTTGTACAATTAAAAAATGCCCCGTGTATGCGGGGCATTTTATTTAGATAGTTAGACCATAACGATGAACAAATTTGCGCTGACGTTCGTAGAAGTCATATGCAACTTCTGAATCATCTGGCTCAGTCGATGCTTTTTTTGCTAGTTTTCTCAGAACTTCGCGTTCTTGTATGCATGTGTAGATGTTCTCAAGCACATTGTATACATCTCGCCGATGACTGGTTTTGAGAAATGTGGTTCGTGGCAAGAGGTCAGAATGCCTAATCAAGTAAGACATGTAACGACCAAGTCCGATGGATGTTCCCTCGTGGTATCTTTCATCAAGATCGTAGGGAGTAAAAAAGCGTTTTTTATTCGAATAAAAATTTCGAATGTGGTGTGCTAATTCATCCCTATCTTTTTGTGAAAGTGAGTCAAGATAGCTAGCGATGTCTTCGTAGCGCTTTTTTACGAGCGATTGAATGATATGTGGTACAAAAACCAATCCGTTGATTGCACTAAGTGTAACAATGAGAACGGTAGAGTTTTTTCCAAGTATTCCAATGGTAACCAAAGGAATAAAGAGTATCGCCATGATCAGATTGCGTGCTCGTGAATACCAGAGAAATGGGTGCCCCGTTTGGACATATGAATAAATGCATACAATATTTGCCAAAACGAAGCTAAGCGTAAGTGTGTGTGCGGTGTGCTTGAAGGTGATGAGGGTAACCGTCATCGATGGGTCCTTCAAGATTATTCCTAGTGTCAGTACGTTAAGTATCATGACAAAGTCTCGAACGATATCTTTCATACAATGAAGTTTTGTATGTTGTACCGCTTTTTGGCCAAAACGTCAAATGCCCTGTCCCGCGAAAGCGGGACAGGGCATTTGTTTGAATTTCTAACACCTAGAACCTAAACCTCGCACCTGTTTTCTATTACTTCTTATCTTCGAGGTGAGTGAGCGTCATGCGCTGTTCCTTTGGATCAAAGAGAGTGATCTGGAATGTATATGTCTTTCCG
>CAYTCQ010000028.1:0-7110 GCA_964436485.1 uncultured Candidatus Saccharibacteria bacterium
CGCGAGCGAGCAATGTCTTACCTGTACCCGGAGATCCAGTAAGGAGTACGCCCTTTGGAATACGCGCGCCAATGTCGAGAAACTTTTTTGGATTTTTCAAAAAGTCGACGATCTCTTTCAATTCTTCTTTGGCTTCTTTTGCACCAGCGATGTCTTTAAACGTGACACGATTTGCTGTGTCTGATGGATCTGTCATGCGTGCCTTTGACTGACCAAAGGTAAATGCCTGCATACCAGAACCTTTTGCCTGACGAGTGAGGAACCAAAAGAAAAAGATGACAACGACGATCGGTAGTACGATCGGAACAATGTTGAGCATCCAGTAACCAAAGCCAGTGTCAGAAAGCACAGTAATATCTGTGGCTGCTACTTTGTCGGATGGTACGCCGTAGTTTTTGAGTGTCTCAGAAAGAGACGCCTCTACTTCTTTCTTTGATGTCAGTGTTGAACCATCAGTAAGATGGACAGTGAGCTTGTCACCCGATACTTCGATCGTTTTTACTGTACCTGATGAGACATTTTTTGCGAGTTCTGAAAGAGACACTTCTTTCTTTTCTTTCACGCTGCTAGAGATGACGATATATGCAGCTGAGATGAGCATGAAGATAAAGATCGCCATGCCGATCTGACGAGAAAGATTTGGAGACTTTGGTGGCATTTTAGGGCCCTCAGAGCCCTTGCCATCCATAGGAGGCTTTGTATTAAAAGGATTTTTTGTAGGCATAACAGGGACAGTATACATGAAAAAGAGGAATTGTGGGGAGATGGGGAGCAGCGGTCAGGAATAATTCCTCGCCGTCGCTCGGAATTTTCACGACCCTGCCTCGCGGTTTTTTCTGCTGAAAAAACATCGCTCCGGCTTTCATTGCTCCCCCATGAGATGCGCAGGCATCTCATTCATCTCCACAAAATTAAAAAACCGCCAAAGCGGTTTCCTAATTTTGTGGAGATGGGGAGCAGCGAACTCCCGTGCAAAAAGATATTTCAGGTGGATCTACATGCGTAGTTTGATCTGGTTTGTTTAAAGAGAAGCACTCTGGACCAAACAAAACGTGATTCTCTCGAGCTTCATAAACTTTGGGTTCAAGCAGAAGCGATCCTGTCCCCTATCCTAAAAATATAGTGCTCGTGATTCTGTATTAGGAATCGAGAATACGAACATTCGGTTGGCTTGTATTAAGCGAACGCGAAAGCAAAGTTTCCAGCGTATGGAGACTTTACTGACTTAAATGCTGTTGCATTTGAGTGTGTGGAAATTTTGTACGAGATCTTCCGACTCGGCATGCGCACATGAAATGAGTCTCATTGTCTAATCAACTCATCCCCATATTTTGTTCTCAAAGTTTATCTGCCTCAGGCAGACTTGTTACCTCTTAAACTCTCGGCGAATTTCTCGATCTGTCTCGCGCTTTTTAATACTCTCGCGTTTGTCGAATTGCTTCTTACCGCGTGAGATCGCAAGATTGACCTTAATTTTGCCATTTTTATTATACAACGAAATTGGCACAATAGTCAAACCCTTCTTGGCCTCCGTCTCAGTGAGCGTTATGAGCTCTTTTTTTGTCAGAAGCAGTCGGCGCGTGCGGTCTGGCTGATAGTCCGGCGGCGTGTTGCCCTTCTGGTATGGATCGATCTGAAGACCGACGATATACGCTTCCCCACCGCGCACAATAATGTGCGAGCCCGCAAGCGAGCCTCTGCCAAGGCGCACAGACTTCACTTCAAATCCAAGAAGCTCGATGCCTGCGTCGAAGCGTTCGAGAAATTCATAATTGAAATGTGCTTTTGGATTGTCGAGCAGGTTTGCCATGACTTTGGCAGTATAAAGGATTGCGGGTAAAGTATAAAGTATGGCACCAAAACTAACCGTCTCAGGCTACAGAGGAATATGGGGCGACACGCTCACGAAAGAGATCGCGCGCGAGTATACGCGCGCGTTTGCAGCATTTGTCATAGAGCACGGGGGCACAACTGTGCTCGTCGGTAGAGATGCACGCACATCAGGACCGGAACTACTTGAAGCAGTCTGCGACGAATTGCAGAACGCAGGACTGAATGTGCTCGACCTTGGAATGATGCCGACACCGACCGTACTCTTTCTTGTCAGGCGCGAGCGCGCAGGAGGCGCGATCATCATCACCGCAAGCCACAATCCGATCGAGTACAACGGACTCAAATTTGTGACGAACACGGGAACATTCACCACCGAAAAAGATGTCGCGCAGATCGAGTCGCTTCGCACTACTTCCCTTCCAAACAAAGAGCGCGGCACGCGTACGCAGGCCAGCGATCTTTTTTCTGCACATCTTGAAGCAGTCCTGCGCGCCGTGCACGCAGATGCAATTCGCGCACAAAAGTTTATCGTGGCCATCGATCCGATCAACAGCGTCGGCTGTACGACAACACCACAGCTACTTGAAAAGCTGGGCGCGCAGGTTGTCGCCATCAACGACACGCCGAGCGGTACATTCGCGCACGAACCAGAACCGCTGGCCAAAAATCTCACTGCGCTTTCTGAGCTTGTAAAAAAATCCGGCGCGCACGTCGGCTTCGCGCAAGATCCTGATGGAGACCGCCTCGTCCTGTGTGATGAGAAAGGCTCGATCGTATTTGAAGAAGCAGGTGTGGCACTTGCCATCAAAGCTGCGCTCGCTCGCCACAGAGGAGACATCGCCATCAACCTCTCAACATCAAACATGGCAGAAGACATCGCCGCTGAGTACGGTCATCGCACATGGAAAAGCAAAGTCGGCGAAGCAAACGTCGTCGGCATGATGCTCGCCCATAGTGCAGTTGCAGGTGGCGAAGGTTCTGGTGGCATTATTTTCCCCGAAGTAAACGCGGCACGCGACAGCTTCGTAGGCATCGCGCTCATCCTCGACCTCATGGCACAAGAAAATAAATCGCTCTCGACTCTTGTCGATGAGCTCCCAAAGTATGTGATGAAAAAAGACAAGTTTTCATTTGCAGGCGACCTTGCCGATGTCTACACCAAACTCAAAGCCCTCTTTCCCCAAGCCGAACGAAGTGAGCTCGACGGCCTACGCCTCGACTTTGAGGACAGGTCGTGGATCCATGCCCGCCCATCCAACACCGAACCCATCGTGCGCATTATTGTGGAAGCAAAAACAGAAGAACGAGCAACCGAACTCCTCGCGCAGGCCCGATCGACGACTTTTGTTTAGAATTAGTTTTCCCCTTTACCCTATATACCTAGCCATGTGTTGTTTATATAATTGAGGCAAGGTCGAAACATAACATGTGGAACGCTTCGGCTGACCACAATACATTTAGATAGTATGGCAAAAACACTCGCAAAAGTGTTTGGCGTGGTATTCCTTCTCGTTGGCGCGCTCGGCTTTGTTTCAAATCCGATCGTTGGCATGATGGGCATGTTCCACACAAACATGGCGCACAATCTTGTGCACCTCCTCATTGGTGTTGTTCTTCTCCTCATGGCAAAGACAGAGGAAAAGGCTGCAATGTGGCTTAAGATTGTCGGTGTCGTATACCTCCTCGTCGCTGTTCTCGGATTTATGATGACAACAGCAGGCGGAACAGCAAACCTTCTCGGTCTTGTTGAGGTCAACGGCGCAGACAACTGGCTCCACCTCGTTTTGGGCGTCGTTCTCTTCTTCGCTGGCTTCTCTGGCAAAAAGAACGCAATGCCTATGGGCGGCGGTATGGGTCAGATGTAATTTTTCTATAGAAAAAGCAAAAAAGCCCCTTATACAGGGGGCTTTTTTGGTGCCTGAAACAGGCCCAAATGCCCATAGAGCAAGGATTGACGGGGGCCGAAAAGTGCGCTAGAATAACGGGACTAGCTTAGACCTCCTGTTTATAGTGGGTAGTCGGCTGAAACACTTGAAAGGAAACGTTAGAACCAATTCATATATCAGAGCACCTGAGCTTCGCGTTCTAGGTGAAGACGGCGAAAATCTCGGCGTTCTTCCCCTTAAAGAGGCGCTCACTCTTGCAAAAGAGCGCGGTGTAGATTTGATCGAAACGGGACCAAACGCCCAGCCACCTGTTGCCAAACTCATGGAGTACGGCAAATATCTCTATCTTGAAAGCAAGAAAGAGAAGAAAATGAAGGCTGGAGCAAAAGCAAGTGAGACAAAGGCAATACAGATCAAAGTCGCGACCGGCGAACACGATCTTGAGCTCAAAGCAAAGCAAGCTTCAAAATGGCTTCAAGAAGGACATAGAATCAAAGTCGAGTTGTATCTCGCAGGGCGCGCAAAGTATATGGATGAAAAATTCCTCAAAGAGCGCCTTGATCGCGTTTTGCATTTTATTACCGAACCGTTTAAGATAGCTGAACCTGCAAAGAAAGGTCCGAAAGGCCTCGCATTAGTAATCGAAAAAGACAGAAAATAATATGAGTATGAAAACAAACAAGTCATATACGAAGCGCCTCAAGATCACAAAGACAGGCAAGCTTATTGCTCGTAAGCCAGGCTTCAACCACTTCAACGCAAAGCAGTCTCGCGGAAAGCAGCTCGCTGGAAAAGTCGGACAGTCATTTTCAATGAGCAACAAGGCACGAAGCTATCTTCTCCCTTTTAATTAATCTAACTACCCTACCTAGAGTTATATGTCACGAGTAAAACGAGGTGTTATAAAAAACAAACGCCGCCGAAATGTTCTCAAAGCCGCTAAGGGCTACCGCTTCGGACGCAGTACAAAGGAAGCAGCAGCGAAAGACGCTCTCCGCCATGCAGGCAAGTACGCATTCCGAGACCGCAAGGCCAAGAAGCGCACAAACCGCGGACTTTGGCAGACAAAGATCAGCGCATCATCTAAAGCAGAAGGCATGTCCTACTCAAAGATGATTGGTGCAGTGAAGAAAAAAGGATACGGACTCGACCGCAAGTCACTCGCATACCTTGCACAGCACAAACCAGAAACATTCTCTCGCGTAGTAAAAACACTCGCATAATAAAAAGAAATCCCGCCACTGGCGGGATTTCTTTTTGCATATTATTCAAACGACTTATTCAAATGTCGTTTTCGAAGCTCGGACGAGAGAGTTCCGACGAGTGTCTCTGGATTATTTGAGATAAAAACATGAGGAGCAAGCTGTGGGTAGCGAGCAAGGATACGCTCACGGACAGCCTGTTCAGCTTCAGTAGTGAGTATGCCGACAGGAAAGACGTATGATTCCCCTATGCAGCCAAGAATACCGAGGAGTGACTCTTCTTCAGATCCGACGATGAGCGCCGCATGACTTGAAGCGAGCGCTGTCACGTCGGCACCAAGCGCGCCACGACCAGTGTAGATAGTCGGCACTGAGCTCTTTGGTAGACGAAAAGCCTTCTCATGCTCAATCTCAGATGATGCGGGAGAGAGTCCTATTGCAGGATTGCCTGCCCCAAAGACACTCGAGAGCACTGTGGCGATCGTTGGAGACCCGACGCGCCCCACGACACCGAATCGGGCGTTGCCGAGCGTTGTGCCGAGTGTGCGCGCGTCACGCGCAAGATCTGCATCGCCATAGAGCGAGAGATCTGACGTCGCATCGTAGAGAGCAATAAGAATAGTTTTGCGAGATTCCATATGGAGATATTGTACGCAATAAAGCGTATTGTGTCACCCCGATGAAAATCGGGGTCTAGGTTAGAATTCTAAATCATTCCAATCTGGATTGTCTTTCTCAATCAAATCGATTTTCCACTTTCGCTGCCATTCTTTCATCTGTTTTTCTCTTCTAATTGCAGGCTCAACGTCATTCGTCTGCTCATAATAGACCAAAGAATGTACTTTGTATTTTTTCGTGAAGCTATCTGCAAGATCATTCTTGTGCTCAAATACTCTTCGGCGTAAATCGTTTGTCACACCAATATAGAGCGTACCGTTTCTTTGACTTGCCAGTATGTAAACGTAGTAGGTTTTATGATTCATGAACCTAGATTCCGGCCTCCGCCGGAATGACACAAACCCTAAAAGTCGAGGATAACGGACTTACCACCCTCTGGTGCTTCTGCCTTCACGCCAAGCTCATTGCGCAAACGCTGAGCGAGAAAGAGTGTCGACTTCGGCTCACCCATCACTGTATACACCTTTTCGAGTGTCTTTGCAGATGTTGATACAAATTCTACAAGCGCGTTTGTATCTTTATGCCCTGAGTACCCACTGATCTTTTTGATATGCGCCTTCACAGATACTGGCATATGATTGATCGTCACAGTCTTTGCACCTTCTTCAAGCTGGCGACCCATTGTACCGACAGCTTGGTAGCCGATCAGGAGCAGTGTGTTGCGCGGATTTGAAAGATAGTTGGACTCATGATGAAGCACGCGTCCGCCACTCGACATTCCAGATCCAGCAATGATGACCTTCGGATCTGGCTTTTTCAAAATAGCTTTTGAATCTTCGGCTTCAAGTGTCTCAACAAGCCCTGGGAAAACAAATGGATCATCTCCCCGCTCAATATGGCGCTTGATCTCCGTATTGAAATAGTCGGCATAGTCACGATAGATATGCGTGACAGCAATAGCAAGCGGAGAATCGAGATACACCTGCATCTTTGGGATCTGTTTATGTTCAAGTAGCTCATTCATTTCGAAAATGATCTCCTGCGTGCGCTCAAGCGAAAAGGCTGGAATGATAAGTGTTCCCCCGTTCTTATAGTTCTCAAGCAAGACATCTTTGAGCATGTCACGGCGCTCATCGCGCGACTCATGCTCACGATCGCCATACACACTCTCGACAAGAAGATAGTTTGCATCTTCAAGCGCAGTTGTATCCGGCAATATTGGCGATGGAGAATTGCCCAGATCGCCTGAAAAAACGATCTTCTTACTGCCGATGGTGAATTCTATAAACGCTGATCCGAGGATGTGCCCTGCGTTATGGAACGTGACCGTCACCCCCGGCATGAGCTCAAATGGCGACTCGTACGGAATACCGGTCCAATGCGCAAGTGAGCGATCGATAATGTCCTTCGAATAGATCTTGTCCAAGCCGTCTTCAGTGTTGTGCGCGAGAATAGCGGCAGTGTCTTCGAGCATCGGACGAGTGAGCGCGACGGTCGGAGGTGTAGCAAAGATCTTACCTTTAAATCCGTCGTGCACGAGTTTTGGAATGCGACCAATGTGATCGATGTGT
>CAYTCQ010000029.1:0-7074 GCA_964436485.1 uncultured Candidatus Saccharibacteria bacterium
ACAATCTCAAAGATCCTGTGATCAAGGCCTTTTGGGTGCATGAGTACGAAACATGGCGCGAACAATACCGTAATGAAGCGATCGCGCCGATTCAAAACAAGGTCGGTCAATTCCTGTCAACATCTATCATCCGCAACGTGGTAGGGCAGGCGGATTCGACGATCAACTTGTTCAACATCATGAATGAAGGAAAGATATTCCTCGTCAACGTATCAAAAGGACGCATCGGTGAAGACAACTCTGCGCTTCTTGGAGGTATGCTCATTACCAAGCTCCAGCTTGCGGCCATGGAACGCGTGCGTATTGCCGAAGAAGATCGTAAAGACTTTTACTTGTACGTGGACGAATTCCAAAACTTCGTCACGGACTCGTTTGCGTCTATTCTCTCTGAGGCGCGAAAATATCGTCTCAACCTGACGCTTGCGCACCAATACATTGCTCAGCTTGTGACAAAGGAGTCTGAGGCTGTGCGCGACGCTGTCTTCGGTAACGTTGGAACGATGATCATCTTCCGCGTGGGCGCAGCCGATGCGGACTTTTTGGAAAAAGAATTTGAACCTGAGTTTATGATTCAGGACATGGTCAATCTTCCAAACTACAACGTCTATTTGAAACTCATGGTGGACGGCGTGACGTCACGCCCATTTTCTGCGCGCACACTTCCGCCGTTTAAGACACCAGTAAACTCTGGCGTGACAGAGACGATCATTGAGTCATCACGTAAGCTCTACGCACGTCCTCGTGATATTGTCGAAAAAGAAATTAATGTCTGGACAGGTATGAATGCGGGTAATGAAGGAGCGGAAGGGAAGTTTAAAGCAGTGTGTTCTTCATGCGGAAAAGAGACGACTGTTCCATTTGCGCCACAACCCGGACGTCCTGTGTACTGTAAGGACTGTATTGCAAAAATAAAGTCAGGAGAGATGAAGCCACTTTCTGGTACGCGCGCCAAAGAGCTTGAGCCACAGTCGTTTGCGCCGCTTGCAGGGCTGGGTATTGAATTCTCAGATACAGGTCGCGCCACTCCGCGTACGGCTACTCCTTCGCGACCAGTCACGTCTGGCAGGCCGATGGTTTCGTTTGGATCTCGAGCGCCTGCGCGATCTTCAGCGCCTATGCCAAGATCTCAGGTGCCTACACCAAGCGCGCCTGCTCCTCACAAACCAACTCCGCCCGCACAACTTCCTGTGCAGCCATCATCTGAGAAGCCGAAGAATTATCGCACACCACGTGAGCGCTCTGGTCCAGATCAGGACGGGCTCAAGAATGTTTTGAAAGAAGCACTTGGTAATGCACTCAAAGATGTAGAAGTAAAACCAGTTGTAAAAAAAGAAACTCCTGCGCCAGTAGCTCCAAAAGAAACGATCTCGCTTTCTTCACTCAAAAAACCTGAGCCAACACACAATACAAAGCTTGCGTCAAAGGTCGCATCCGAAGAACACGTGTCCGCACTCCAAGATGTGATCGCCAAAGCGCGCGCTATGCATATAGACGAGCTTTCAAAAAAGACTGAAGCTCCAAAGCCAAAACCCGTAGAATCTATGGCAAAAGAAATTCCGCATGGACCGGAGCCGAAGAAAGAAGAACCTGCGCCAAAACAGGAAGAAGTAAATGAGCCAGTAGGCAAGAAAAAAGTCCGTGAGGTTCCGGAAGATGTACTTAAAAGAGTTCTCGCTGATGAGTAAATATCTAGTTTAGGTTTTGGTTATCTGTGCTTTGTACGATAGAGCGTATGAAATTAATACGCTCTATCTTTTTACTTAGTCTTTTTATAGCACCGTTTGGTGTGAGTGCTGCCTCGTCACTTAGTATCACTGAGATCATGTATGATCTCTCGGGTAGTGATGCAGGACATGAGTGGGTGGAACTATATAACAATAGCTCGCAGGCGGTATCGATTGTCGGTGGCTCAGGGGCGGGAAGTTGGCGCTTCAATGATGGAAGCAATCACTTCCTCGCGCAGACTCCTGCAATGGGTTCGCTCACGATACCCTCCGGCGGATATGTAATTCTTGCCGATGATGCTCAGACTTTTTTGAACGATCATCCAAATTTCAGCGGGACGCTGATTGATACCACCATAAGTCTCCCGAATACTTCAGGAGTTGTAAAAATTATCGATGGTGATGGCAATGTCATAGACTCTGTCTCCTACACAAGCTCGCAAGGCGCATCAGGTGATGGCAATACGCTTCAGCTCTCGGGCACATCATGGATCGCTGCAAGTCCGACCCCGAATGCGCCTACTGCAGGTAGTTCATCATCAAATAGCAGTACTACATCCACCTCAACAACGACGACTGCGCCTGCGACAAGTCCGACTCCAACAAAGACTCTTTCAAACACTGTCGCGTACGAAACTCCGCGCATGCAGGCCGTGGTAAATGCGCCCATCTCGGCGACCGTCGGAATTCCAATAAAAATATCGGCTGTAGTGTATGGCACGGCAAAAGAATACCGTCAGGCAGGAGTGTTTCATTTTGCGCTTGGTGACGGGACGCAATACGACAGCACGACACCGCCCACGTTCGAACACACATATACGTATGAAGGGCAGTACGTGCTTATGTTTGACTACCGTACGACTACCTATATGCAAGATTCGGAAGTTTCTTTTCGACAGGTGATCGATGTCTCAGCGCCGAGTGTTGCTATCTCATTAGTAAAGCCTGATGGATCCGTTGTACTAAAAAATGGCAGCGATGATGACGCAGATATTTCTGGATGGTGGATAGAGCAAGGAGATATGAAAAACCAAATTCCAAAAGGAACGATTATTTTGGCAGGGAAGTCTGCTACTCTGCGCTCGACAGAATCGCAAATAGCTCAAACAGCGTCACTATTGCTTCCCTCGGGTCAGCTCGTCTCGAGTTATGGCATGTCTACCACGCCACCACTCGCTGTTGACTCCTCGCCTGTAACAAAAGCTTCTGTTCCTATACTTGTTTCAGGCTCATCGAACACAACTCCAAAAGAAGTCGCCTCTGTCGCGCCCGCACTCTTGTCGGCTCAGGCACTGAAAGCCACACAGTATACTGATACGGCTCCAATCAAAAAGAAAAAATCCATTGCGCCGTTTATTGTTGGACTTGTGGGAATTATCACTGCCTCATTTTTCATATTAAAAAAAGAGTATAGCCACAAAAAGGCACAAACCGAGACAGAAGACGTCCAGTCGCCAACACAGGCCCTTGCTGATAGTATTAGGATCGTAGAAGAATAGATCCTTGTATGGAAAAGAAAGATCAGCTCCAAGCGCTCCACTTGAAGTGGGCAAGCCAAAATACGTGCGAGCTTAAAAAGACTGCGACACAGGCTGTCTTTGGTGATGGGTCACCAGATGCGGAGATTGTATTTGTGGGTGAAGCGCCTGGGAAGTCCGAAGATCAGACAGGCGTGCCATTTGTGGGGGCGGCAGGGAAGTTTCTGGCTGAGATGCTTGCAACAGTCGGGCTTAAGCGTGAGGATGTGTATATCACAAACATTGTAAAATACCGTCCGCCGAACAATCGCGATCCAGAGCCACAAGAAAAAGAAGCCTGCGCGCCGTGGCTGTATGAAGAGCTCAATTTGATAGCACCCAAGCTCATCATTTTTTTGGGCCGGCATTCGATGAACAATTATTTCCCAGAGCTGCGCATTTCGGAGGTGCATGGCAAGCTCATACACAAGCGCTTTAAGCACATGAATACAGAGTATTTTTTACCGCTGTATCACCCAGCTGCGGCACTCTATAATGGCGGAATGCGCGCGACACTCATTGAAGATTTTTCTCTGATTCCAAAAATTCTAAAAAAGATTGATACAGAAAAATAGCCTGACGTACTGCGTCAGGCTATTGTTTTTTATATCTGGATTTCCAGAGGAAGTGAATTTCGTAGTCGGGCTTCAAGTTTGAACACTTGTTCGTTGTTTAATACCTTCCACTTCCATCCTCTCTGAATTTCCCACCTGCCAGTTGACCTTGATCTTCGTAGATTTCTTTCCATTGAAACGTTGTTGGCGTTTTGCTCTCTAGCAGAGTGGTATTCGTAGTTTCTAAAAGAATAGAAACGGCGAAATACATATAGTATCCCAAGGACTGCAATTGCAAGTGCAGTCACTGATTCCTTTTGGTTTAAAAAAATTGTAAACATAATGAACGGTTTTTTTGTTTGTACGTACAATATCGATATTTATGTCTATTGTCAAGATATATATGCTGTGGTATCGTGAGAAAAAATTCTGTATGAAAACAATAGCAAAATACTTGTCCGCCTCAGGCCTTATTGATTCGTTTGTTCGCAACGCGCAGAGCGGTTTTATTGACGAGAAAAATACACTCCTCGCAATTATCGTTTGTGTTTTTGTTCCTCATCAACAGCAGGCCCCGCTTTTTCGAAGATATTTCCTAAAGAGCATACACTTACCGGATATCTACGGATTTTCCTCTCTTCAAAAGAGTGTTGAAATGATATTTCAATCATATAAGAAGAACGAATCGGATATACGCAGTGCGTTTGAAAAAGATTCTGCGCTCAATAAAAAAAGCCTGACATCTTTGCTGACCATTTTACCTCTCCGTGCCAATAAAAATGATGGTTCTGGTGATAGTTTGAAGAATGTTCTGACACTGAACTACTACTATGATGTTGAACAGAATTATGATCTTGCTCTTGAAAAGCATTCTTCCGTAGAAATACCTGAGGATACTGCGTTTGAAATCAAACAGTCACTTCGTGCTGGTAGGGCACTGCTGCATTATATTGAACATGCTCCGTTTGAAATGTCGATTGAGGCACTTCATCACAAGGCGTTTGAAATCATTGCTTTTTATCGTGACGTAACAGAAACAGTGTTCAAGGTTATTGCGGACAAAGATCTTGCTGCCGCATAAAACAAATCCCACCGATTGGTGGGATTATTTTTTTGCTTCTTTTTCAGCGAGTGTGCAGGTCGGGCATGACTCGCACAAGATACCGCCTTCGCGCCAGACAATATAGGCTTTTTCAAACGGTAAGATTGAAAGGAAGAAACGGAAGTCGATGAGCTCACGTAGCCACCAGAAGATGCGTCCAGAGAGCGTGATGTTCTTATATGTAAAGACTGCCCAGTTTGGTCCAACGGGAATGACATATGGCGTACGGCGTGGTTTGTACTGCGGAAGCGTCTCTCCGAGGATGTGCGCGCTGATCGTCTCGCACACATAGTGCCCGTCATAAATAGCGGTCTGTGCAGTACCAGCAAAGGGAGTACTCGCGCTATCTCCGAGTACGAATTCATCTTTCATTCCTGTCACGTGCATATGCTCATCAACAATAATTTTTCCGCCTTTATCGAGCGTAAGTCCTGTGATCTGCGTATAGACATGACTTGGCTTTACACCGGCAGTCCAAATGATCGTCTTTGCGTTGAGCTGAATGTCTTTGAGGTATACACCTTTTTCGTCTTCAGACACAACAGATCTGCCGACGATGATGTTCACGCCGAGCTTGTCGAGTCTGCGCATGACATGCTTTGAGACAGACTCTGGCATGGTCGGCAAAAGACGAGGCGCCGCCTGCAAAATATCTATCGTGACGAGTTTTGCGGGTACCTCATGTTTTTTTGCTAGCTCGTGCGCGTAGATGCCTATTTCTCCGGCGAGCTCTACGCCTGCGGGCCCACCGCCCACAACCACGAATTGAAATTGAGACATGAGCTCACCTTTTGAAAGACCGGAATGTGAATCAAAGAGTTCGTGCAAGTGGCGTTTGAGTTTGAGGGCAGACTGAACAGTCTTGAGTGTGTATGAGTTTTCTGCCACGCCAGATATACCGAAGTATGATGACTCACTGCCGAGTGCAAGGATAAGATAGTCGTACTTATATCGAGCGCCACTACCGCCGATGATCGTCTTTTCGGGAAGTGATCCGCCGGCAATCGTGTCGACGATGATCTCAACGCTCGTATCGTGGAATATTTCGGCAAGGGGAATACATGTTTCAAGTGGTGAGCGACCCGTTGCGAGTTTGTAAAGTGCGGGCGTGTATTCAAAATGATGCTTGTCTGAGACAAGCGTGATCTGCACGTTTGGAAGTTTCTTTTTTGACAGATCAAGAGCCGCGCGTACGCCGCCAAAACCACCGCCGACGATGAGAATTTTTTTAATGTCTGCTGATGAGACAGGGAGAGTATCTGACATCGCTTATATTGTAGCATGAAGCGACCTGTGATATATTCCTGCCATGGGATCCCGTTAGAAGCCGCGATCACGCAGATGATAACTAACGGAGGTTTACACAATCGAACTATTATAAAAATTATCAAGCAGAGAAACTCTATCGTGGGCGCGACCTGCTTCTAACGGGATGGGATTTAAATCATATCTAACAAAAAAGGCTCTTCAGATGAAGGGTGTGTCAAAAGATCAAGCAGAGGCTATCGCGCAAAAGCTGGAAGAAAACCCAGAGCTTGCGTCACAACTTAAAGTGCTTGAAGACAACAAAGAGCTCAAGGCGCTTTTTGAAAATATTCAGAAGGAAATTGAAGAAAAGAAAAAAGGTGGCATGCCTGAGGCATATGCTGCAATGAGTGTCATGACAAAATACAAAGACCAGATTGCAAAACACCGCGACGAGCTCGCTCCGCTTATGAGCCTGATGACGCTCGGACAATAGTATTCACATGTCACTTAGTATAGGAATTGTTGGTCTGCCAAACCCCAGTAGTAGAGCAGAGCTCACTACGGGGCACGCGTCTTGTGCTAATAAATAATATATGAGCTTAAGTATAGGAATTGTTGGGTTACCAAATGTGGGAAAGAGTACGCTTTTTAATGCTCTGACAAAAAAGGGCGTGCCAGCTGCAAACTATCCATTTTGTACGATCGATCCATCGGTTGGTATTGTTGGCGTGCCTGATGAGCGTCTCGAAAAACTCTCAGCTTTTTCGAAGTCCGCTAAAACTATTCCCGCTGCCATTGAATTCGTAGATATTGCCGGCCTTGTTGCTGGTGCATCAAAAGGCGAAGGATTGGGTAACAAATTTCTTGCCAACATCCGCGAGGTAGATGCTATTTTGCACATGGTGCGCACATTTCGTGATGACGATATT
>CAYTCQ010000030.1:0-6901 GCA_964436485.1 uncultured Candidatus Saccharibacteria bacterium
GCTTGGTGCAAACGATGCGCAGATGGATTTCAAAACTATTTACGCCATCGGTCGTCAGGGTATTGCCAAGCGCAATCTTTCAGACGAAGGCAAAGACCTTTCTCCACTCCTCGACATGATCCTTGAAGAAGTGCCAAGCGCGACAAAAGATGTAAATGCTCCCGCGCAGGCACAGGCATTCAATCTTGCCTACGACTCATTCCTCGGTCGTCTTGCTATCGTGCGTGTGTACGAAGGTACGCTCAAAGATGGCGCGCAGATTTTTGTAAAACATGGCGACGCAGTGCGCACGGCAAAGATCACAAAAATGTTTTCATTCATCGGTACAAAACGTGAAGCAGTGAGCGAGCTTGTCTCTGGCGACATCGGTATCGTGGCAGGTATTGCAGACGTATATATCGGGGAGACGATCACAGGTGATGAGTCTGTAGCCGCGCTTCCAACTATTGCCATCGATGAGCCGACCATTACGCTCTCATTCCTCGTCAACGACTCTCCATTTGCAGGACGCGATGGAAAATTTGTTACATCTCGCCAGATCCGCGAGCGTCTTGAGCGCGAGCTCGAAGTGAACGTCGGTCTTCGCGTTGATTTTGATACTGAAGCGACATTTGAAGTGTCTGGCCGTGGAGAGCTCCATATTGCAGTGCTTCTCGAGCAGATGCGTCGTGAAGGATTTGAAATGCAGGTCTCACAGCCACGCGCTATCACAAAAGAAATCGATGGACAGAAATGCGAGCCGTACGAAGAGGCGACTATCGACGTGCCGACAGAATATTCTGGTGCAGTTATTGAAACGCTCACAAAGCGCCGTGGACTTCTCACATCTATGACAGAAAAAGAGGGTATTACGCGCATTCTCATTGAGATCCCAACACGCGGACTGCTCGGCTACCGCAATCAGTTCGTCATCGACACAAAAGGCGAGGGTATTCTTTCATCACGCATGATCGGCTTCCGTCCATACGCGGGCGAGATCAAGAAGCGCGAAGTTGGATCGATGGTCTCTATGATCACAGGTCAGGCGGCAGGATTTTCTATCTGGAATCTTCAGGATCGCGGTGTCATGTATATCGAACACGGCGATGATATCTACGAAGGTATGATCGTGGGCAACACATCAAAGGGTGAAGACATGATGGTCAATCCGATTAAAGGAAAGGCGCTCTCAAACGTGCGTGCGTCTGGTTCTGATGAAGCGATGTATCTCAAGCCTGCATGGACTCTCTCTATCGAGCGCGGTCTTGAAATCATGAACGCCGACGAATATCTTGAAATCACTCCTCGTTTTGTTCGTTTGCGCAAAAAGCTTCTTACTGAAACAGAACGCTCTCGCGCGGGACGTAAATAGTCCGTATTTTTGCGGTATGTTACAATAGTGTTTGTATATAAACTACATTAGTATAGTCTTCTATTTTCATGAAAGAAAAAGCACAAAGCACATTTAAAAAGATTCGCGGTTACTACAAGCTTCATCCGAAGCGTTTTTGGTTTGGTGGGGTACTCCTCATTCTTGTCATCTATTTTGCTCTCCCAAGCTCTGCAAAAGAGACTGTCACTGTCATTCCTGTTACTCGCACAGATCTCACTCAGACAGTGCTTGCTACAGGACAGATCACATCACAGACAGATCTCGACCTCTCATTTTCAGCAAACGACATCGTGCGCTCTGTTGTCGTGCAGGTAGGTGATGTGGTCCAGAAGGGTCAAGTGCTTGCAACACTCGACAATCGCGATGAATATGCAGCCCTTAAAGCAGCACAGGCAAAGTACAACAAAGTTGCCGAAGGCGCATCGACAGAAGAAGTAGCGGTCGCGCAAGCATCGCTCGATACAGCCCAGAAAGATCTTGAAAGCAAACAGCGCACGCAGGATACGCTCGTTGAGAGTGCGCATCGCGCGCTTTTGAACGCCGACCTTACTCCTATCTCAAACTCAAGCACAACAGGTGCTCCGACGGTGACGGGTACATATATTGGTAGTACAGAAGGATCCTATGTCATCACTGTGTATCCGACAGGAAACGGTGGTTACTTTAGCTACAGCGGCATCGAGTCAGGTACGGGCGATGTGAGTACAACAAAGCCTGTTGCGCTCGGCACAAAAGGACTCTTCGTTCAATTTTCTTCATCTTCACCACTTTCAAGTGGTGCGGTGTGGACTGTCTCACTTCCAAATACAAAATCAGCAAGCTACCTCACATATCTCAATGCATATCAGGAAGCGCTCCGCACTCGCGATGCAGCTATCTCATCTGCTCAGGCACTTGTAAATGAAAAGCAGGCAGAGCTTGCGCTCAAAAAAGCAGCTGCTCGTCCGGCAGACCTTGATGCTGCAGATGCAGATGTGCTTTCAGCAAGCGTTGCATACGAAAACACAATTCTTCGCGCGCCAGCAGATGGCACGATCACTCGCGTCGACACAAAGATCGGCGAGCGTGTGGAAGCTCAGAAAGAAGTCATGGTCTTGCAAGATGTGACAAATCTCTACGTGGAGGCAAAGATCAACGAAGCAAATATTGCCAAACTCAAGCTCGAACAGCCTGTAGTTATGACACTCGACGCGTTTGGTCCAGCAGTCATCTTTAAGGGTGCGATCATGCATATCGATCCATCTGCAACGACAGACGATGGCGTGGTCAACTACAAGATCAAATCGTCTATCGATGAGGCCGACAAAAAAGGCGCAGTCCGCACAGGCATGAACGCAAACATGACGATCACTGCAAGTGATACTCCAAACGTTATTGCAGTTCCAAAGGCGGCGACATTTACAAAAGACGCAAAGACATACGTGCACATCATCACAAACGAGAAACGCAAAAAATATACAGATCGAGAAGTCGTGCTCGGACAGGAAGGCGATGGCAATCTTGTCGAGGTAATGTCTGGTCTTACAGAAGGTGAGAAGATCGCGCTTGTTGCGAAGCAGTAGTATATGGATCGTACTCGAGTAGAAAATTCTTTCTCTCAGAATGCAAAGGTGGGATGGTTTCTCGCCAAGCGTGATATTGCGCGCGCAAACAAATGGACGACGATGCTCATCGTTGCCGTGATGACATTTACCTTCCTCAACCTTGTTGTTGTCTCAGGTATTCTTGTTGGTCTTATTCAAGGCTCTGAAGATGCAGCAAAACGCTATGCCATTGGTGACGTGATCGTCTCATCATTTCTCAACCGATCATATATTGAGCAGACTCCGCAGGTCGTCAGTATCGTAAAGACGATTCCGGGGTATAAAAATCACACGGTTAGATACAGTGGCTCGGCGACTGCCCAGACCGATTATCGTAAGACACTCAAACCAGGGGAGAAGCAAGATGGTGCCGGTGGAGCCCTCCTCGGTATTGATCCTGTGCAGGAAGAAAAATTCTCCGGTCTTTCAAAGTTTGTCACTCGTGGATCGTATCTGACGCCAACAGATCAAGATAGTATTCTTATTGGAAAAAATTTGCTTTACGAATTTACTCCAATCGAAGCTCCGGGATTTCAAACACTTAAAAATGTCTCGATCGGATCACGCATCAAAATTACGTCAGGTAATGTTTCAAAAGAATACTACCTCAAAGGTATTGTGTCTTCGAAGGTGGATGATTTTGATACATCAATCATTGCGCTCGATAGCGAAGTGCGCAAAATTATCGGTCGTACCGATCTTAATGCCTCGACCATTCCAATTCAGCTTGAAGCGGGGACAGATCCTGTGGCAGCCAAGCAGTTTTTGATGGACAGCGGAGTAGGGCAGTACGCTCGCGTGCAGACTGCAGAGGAAGCATTTCCAAAGTTTCTTAAAGACATCAAGGCAACGTTCAACATTCTCGGTAGTGCTATTTCTGGTATTGGCTTGATTGTTGCGTCTATCACGATCTTCATTGTCATCTTCGTCAATGCCATTACTCGCCGACGCTTCATCGGTATTCTCAAAGGTATCGGTATCAATCGTCGTGCTATTTTGTACTCATATATGTATCAGGCGTGTATTTATGCTGGCGTCGGTATTGCCATCGGTATGGTGCTTGTCTTCGGTATCATCAAGCCATACTTTACGGCGCATCCGATCAACTTCCCATTCTCTGACGGTATTCTCGTGGCGACAGTGTCTGGCACGCTCATTCGTGCAGTCATTCTGCTCGTCACAACCATGATCGCCGGATATATTCCTGCTCGCATTGTTATTAAGCAAAATACGCTCAGCGCGATTTTGGGAAGATAAAACATATGTTGCAAGCAAATAACCTCACAAAAATATTTACGTCTGGTGATCAGAAAATTGTTGCTCTCAACAACCTCACTTTTGAAGTACCCGAAGGACAGTTTCTTACTGTGACAGGAAAATCTGGCTCAGGAAAGTCGACACTCTTGTATCAGCTTGGTCTTTTGGATATGCCCACATCTGGACAGGTGATTATCGACGAGAAAGACATGGTGGCTATGTCGGAAAACAATCGCACGATGGCGCGTCTCAACGATCTCGGCTATATCTTTCAAGACTATGCTATCTTGCCGAGTTTGACTGCGTTTGAAAATACGATCGTGCCTCTTCTTATGCAGGGTTACACTCAAAAGACGGCTGAGTCAAAAGCGCGCAAGGCGCTTGAGCGTGTGGGCTTGCTCGATCGTATGAACAATCTACCGAGCCAGCTCTCTGGTGGACAGCAACAGCGCGTGGCCATTGCTCGCGCTATTGCGCACGGTCCAAAAATTATTTTTGCCGATGAGCCAACTGCAAACTTGGACTCCGAAACATCCGATCAGGTTATAAAAGCATTTCTTGATCTCAACAAAGACGGACAGACCATCATCATGGTCACACACGAGCCAGAATACGCAAAGCTCGCGCACCGCACCATCACCATGGCCGATGGCAATATCGTGAGTGATGTGATGAATCACAAGAAAAAATAATATGCGATTTCACGTAATAACACTCTTTCCGGAAAGCTTCGACTCATACCTTAAGGAGTCGATCATTGGCCGTGCCATAAAAGAGAAAAAGATCAGCGTATCATTTGTAAACCCGCGCATGTTTGTGACGGGTAAGTACAAGCGTGTCTGGCCTGATGGCAATGTCTCACGTATTGTCGATGATCGTCCGTTTGGTGGCGGCCCAGGAATGGTGATCCGTGCAGAGCCAGTGCTCAAGGCAGTGGAATCGGTACTCAAGAAGCTTGAGAAAAAAGGGAAGACAAAGATCAAAATAATAAACTTCACTCCAAGCGGAAAGAAGTTTGATACCGCATACGCAAAGCAAGCGGCAAAAAAATACACTGACATCATTTTCCTCTGTGGCCGTTATGAAGGCATCGACTCACGCGTGGCAAAGATTCTCAAAGCAGAAGATATTTCAATCGGCGACTATGTACTCACAGGAGGCGAACTTCCTGCGATGGTGCTGATCGACTCAATGTCTCGCCAGATACAGGGTGTGCTCGGCAAATTTGAATCACTCGAAGAAGAGCGCATTTCAGGCAGGGAATACTACACGCGTCCTGAAGTACTTGAGTACAACGGAAAGAAACACAAAGTGCCGAAAGTTTTGCTTTCGGGTAATCATAAAGAAATAGACGAGTGGAAACAGGGGAAGAAATAAAAAAAGCGACACAATTGTGTCGCTCCTGCCATTTCTGGACTGCTTGTTTATACCCGTAATTATTTATGCAACTTTTGCAAACGCTGCTGAAGTGGCCATAAAAGATAGATCACTCTCACGTTTTGCAACGTCGCCGATACGCACCAGTGCGTATCCATCAATGTTTTCAATACGTCCTTCATCTTGTGGCCATACATGTAACATGGCGTTTATTTGTATGAAGTCTCCACACACGCAGATGCACTCATCTGACCCCATTGTTTTTTCAGCCGCAAGTAATGTGCTTAATGTAGTTGATGTATTTTGAATCAGGTACGCATCGGCGAGGCTAACGATGTTTTCAATACATGCGTCATCGTTCCTGCAGATGTCGGTAAGGTTCAGTGAGGTAAATTGTCCCGTAGGAGTTAAACTTTCCGTGACGATAATTTTCTCAGAAGGGCAGATCCCTTCAAAAATCTTTTCCGTCGTCGTTTGGCTAAATAACCCTTCACTATTCGGACCCGTAAACACCAGTCCAATGTTGAGGTTCATACTTTTGAGTACACCCTGTACATTTTGTACTTGCTGGTCGGTAAACTTGCCATTGAGAGGCAGTGTAATGAATACAATTTGCGCTTTCTTCATGTGTTAAACGTTTAAAAGATTTGAAACATTTATACCTCTAAATACAGACTGTGTCAAATAGGGCGAGGGGAATTACACAAGATGCTCTTGACGCCTTTTAAAATATGAGTAATATATCAGGCACTACGGATCGATTGAGTTATAGCTGTTATCCGGAGCCTTTAGCAGCTAAGTAGGTGCTCCACACCTACGGCAAAACCAAAATAAATATTGAACGAAGCAAGTCCTTGTGAAGGAGGACGATTTGCTTTGTTTTACGTTTGTTTTTGTCTTGCGAAAAAAGTAAATAATCTATGTCGACGACACATACGAATGTCGCGAATGCTCGCCCAAAGAAGTACTTTTCAAAGTACAAGGCGCCACTCGCAGAGTTCCCGAATTTGCTCGAAATGCAGATTCGTTCGTTCCAAGATTTGGTGAAAAAGGGTCTCGGTGAAGTCTTTAAAGAATTCTCTCCGATTCCAGATTATTCAGGCAAGAAGTTTGAACTCGAGTTCACTTCATTCTCACTCGGCGAGCCGAAGTGTGACGAAGTGCACGCGAAGAAAAACAAGCTTTCATACGAAGCTCCGCTTAAGGTTCAGGTCAAGCTCACAAACAAGCTTGGCGGTGGTTCAAAAGAGCAGGAAATTTTCCTTTCTGATGTTCCAATGATGACCAACCACGGTACGTTCATCATCAACGG
>CAYTCQ010000031.1:0-1155 GCA_964436485.1 uncultured Candidatus Saccharibacteria bacterium
GTATCGGGGCCGTGCTTGATGCAACAACACAGCATGCTCGCGCGCAGAATATTCGTACCATCATGGATAGTATGAACTTTGTCATGGAAGACATGAGTCGTAATATTCGCTTAGGCTCAGAATTACGCTGTGTGACACCAGCAAATGATGTGCCATATCCAAACTACGTCGACTCTTCATCAGGCAAGGTGATTACTGCCGATTGTCCAACTACAGGAGCATCAGCTATGCCATACGGATCAAATAAGATCATTTTTAAAAGTGTTGATGGTGCAACGCGCCTAACATATATTATTTCTCAAACAGACGGTGTCATTAAACAGATTGGCGATGATCCAAATACCGCGAAGTCTATTACACCACCTGAGATATCAATGGATATGCAGAGATCAGGTTTTACCGTGCGAGGATCATCTGATAGTGATCAAAAACAGCCCCTTGTAACGATTCGTCTTGCCGGTACGATTCATTTCAAAGACGGGGATTCAAATTTTGCCATAGAGACAACAGTCGTGCTCCGTGCCCTTGATTCGTAAAACAAATGAACAAAAATCAAAAGAACAATAGAGCAATAGAGCAACAAATTCAGCCCAAGAAACAGAGAGGCCTTTGCTCACTTGCTCACTCGCTCACTTGCTCTGTTGAGCGGGGATTTACCATTGTAGAGACACTCATTGCTCTCACACTTTTTTCGATTGCCGCTGCGGGTGTTATTACAGCAAGCGTGCAAGGGGGTATGAATATCAATGTTGCAAAAAATTCTATGACGGCGAGCTATCTTGCTCAAGAGGGAATCGAGCTTATGCGCGCTCATCGAGACACAATGGTGCTCGGTGCGTCAGATCCTGCGACAGGGTGGGCAGATTTTGTTACTGAGGTCACCTCTACAATTAACTGCACTTCAAATACATGCGATATTGATCCTACAAATCCAAATACAGTTATTGTGATAACATCACTTTCTTCTCCTAATTTGTATTACAACAAAAATTTAACTCCGACGATGGATGCTGGCTACTACAGTCATGATTCTTCTGTGACAAACACAGAGACTCCGTTTGTCCGAACCATCAGTGCAATGCTTCCTGCCGGTGCGCCTTCAACTCCGACAGAAATTGAAATCACCTCAACCGTTTCATGGAAAGAAGGGTCGCA
>CAYTCQ010000031.1:1255-6868 GCA_964436485.1 uncultured Candidatus Saccharibacteria bacterium
CTTGTTGCTATAGGTATTTCGAGCGTTGCATTTAAGGAGCAGATCTTTTCAGCTGAAGCGCGTAATGCGTCAACAGCTTTCTTTGCAGCTGATACGGGAATTGAGTGCGGACTGTATCTTAATGCCTCAGGTCTTTTTGATACTCCACCTACGACAGGGCCATTTTCATGTGCCGGTATGCCCGTGAATGTCCTCAATCTTCCGTCGACGCCAACTTTTTATGAATTTGCGCTTCCGTTAGGGTCGAGTTCTTGTACCCATGTGACAGTTGAAAAAGACGAAGTCATTAGTGGAAAACACTACACTCGCATTGAATCAAGTGGCTATAACGTAGATCAGCAGGGAAGCCCTTTTTCATGTGTTGATGCAAGCACGCTCAACAACCCGCGTACTGTCACTCGCGCCCTTCGAGTTCGTTTTGAGAACCCATAAACGGGTACGACGCTAGTCTCTTGTGAGCGAATCGATAAGAGACTAAGAAGTGGCCTTGTGGTAAACTCATTCCTAGTATGACTAAAAGTGAGGCTACAGTCCGTATAGAAAAGCTCCGAACTGCTATTGAAAAATATCGGTATCACTACCATGTTCTCAATGAAAACCTCATTTCTGATGAGGCGCTCGACTCGCTCAAAAACGAGCTTGTTTCTCTCGAGAAGGAATATCCAGAGCTTGTCACAAAAGACTCGCCATCACAGCGCGTGGCTGGCAAGCCGCTCGACGGATTTAAGAAAGTCCGCCACTCAGTACCACAGTGGTCGTTCAACGATGCATTTTCTCCGCAAGATATGTACGACTTTGATGCGCGCGTAAAGCGTATGCTCGAAGCGCAGTATGGAAAAAAAGTTAATCCTACATATACCTGTGAGCTCAAAATCGATGGACTCAAGATCGTTTTCTCGTATGAGAACGGTTTACTTGTTACTGCTGCGACACGCGGAGATGGTACATATGGTGAAGATGTGACGGAAAACGTGCGTACGATTGAAGCGGTGCCACTTCGTTTGAAAGAACCACTCACGCTTGTGGCAGAAGGGGAAGCGTACATGCCGAAGTCTCAGTTTGAGCGCATCAACAAAGAGCAGAAGAAAAAAGGTGAAGAGCTTTATGCCAACCCGCGTAATATCACAGCTGGCACGATACGTCAGCTCGATCCGCGTATTGTTGCCGAGCGCAAACTCTCAACGTTTGTGTACGACATTTCAAGTCTGTCTGGCCGTGAAGTGCCGCCGCGCCAAGATGATGAGCTCAAGCTTCTTCAGAAGCTCGGCTTTCGCGTAAACAATCACTTCAAGCACTGCAAAACTATGGACGAGGTCATCGACTACTGGAACATTTGGCAAAAAAAGAAAGATAAAGAAGATTATCTTATCGATGGAGTTGTTATAAAAATAAACGAACGCGAGTATCAGGAAGCACTTGGTTATACCGGCAAGGCGCCACGCTGGGGAATCGCACTCAAATTTCCTGCCGAGCAGGTAACGACTGTCGTTGAAGACATTGCCATGCAGGTGGGTCGTACAGGTGTTATTACACCTGTGGCGCATTTGCGCCCTGTGCTTGTGTACGGCTCGACTGTCTCACGCGCCACACTTCACAATGAAGATGAGATTGCGCGTCTTGATGTGCGTATTGGTGATACTGTCATTTTGCAGAAAGCAGGCGATGTTATTCCAGATATCGTCAAAGTCCTGACAGAAATGCGCACTGGTAAAGAAAAGAAATTTACTATGCCCACGAAGTGTCCCGAATGTGGCACTGCGCTTATAAAGAAAAGTATCGGTACAAAGGGCACAGAGGAAAGTGCCGCGCTCTATTGCCCATTTGATCGTTGTCCAGCAAAGGACCGCAGAGTGCTCTATCATTTCACATCAAAACACGCCTTTGATATAGAGCATCTTGGTCCGAAGAACCTCGATCTCTTGCTTGATGCAGGGCTCATCTCATCACGCGCGGATATCTTTACGCTCAAAAAAGGTGACTTGCTTCAGCTTCCTCGCTTTGCTGAAAAATCTGCCGACAATTTACTCGCTGCTATCGAAAAACGTCGCGCGATACCACTTGATCGGTTTATCGTGGCGCTTTCAATTCCTGAAGTGGGAGAGGAGACGGCTCGTGATCTTGCTACACATTTCCGTACGATAGATGCGCTTGCTGAGGCCAACATTGCGCAACTTGAAGCCCTCGATGGTATTGGTCCGCGAGTATCCGCGTCACTTGTAAAATGGTTTAAGGACACGCACAACAAAAAAGTCTTGCGTGACTTGCTCGCGCAGGTGCGCCCAGAAGCGCTTTCCCAGAAAGCTAAGAATAGAAAATTCTCAGGTCTTACTTTTGTGCTCACAGGTACGCTTCCCACGCTTTCTCGTGATGAAGCCAAAGCAAAAATTCTTGCGCTCGGTGGCAAGGTCTCTTCATCTGTTTCAAAAAATACTAACTACGTACTTGCAGGGGAGAGCGCAGGTTCAAAATATGATGAAGCGCAGAAACTCGGTGTCCCGATCATTTCTGAAGGCGAATTTCTCAAAATGGAAAAATAAAAAAGCAGTCGTTTATACGGCTGCTTGATGAATGTGTTTGCTTTTATACTGCTCAGAATTTTCTTTTTTCTTTCGATTCTTTTTTATTTCTTCAATAAAGATAGTGCCCTCTATATTACTTTTTTCGATTTCCGTAATACTGATACCAAGAACGATAATATATCCTTTACGATTAAGAACAAGAACAGTTCCTTCCTCGCTTTCAGGCTTTCTGCATTCAAATCCTCTTTTTCTAGATTCAATTTGTAATGCAAGGGGTACTCTAGTCAGTATTGTTGGGAAACAGTCAGGAGCTACTTTAAATGTAATTTCCCGAGGTGTATTTCCTGTGGGGGATAAGGAAATTCCATGAATTTTTTTGAGCGTGTTTTCAATGATCTTCTGTGTAGTTTCGTCATGTAACGACATAATAATGCAGATTTTTTCTTTTTATATCATTTTTTATAAAAAAGTCAATAAAGGTAAGATTTAAAATCCCGTGTATAATGGCAAAACTATGCAATTACAAGACATACAGCACCTCGCAACCCTTGCCCGTATCGACATTCCTCAGGAAGAACAGGAGGCCCTTTTGCATGACATGACGGCTATTATTGGCTATATCGACCAGATTGCGAAGGCTCCGGTCTCAGGTAGTACAAATCAGACCTCAGATCTCTACAACGTTGCTCGTGATGATGAAGTAACAAATATGACAGGCGCACAAACAGACACTATTCTTGCTGAAGTACCTGCCACACAGGATGGCTATGTAAAGGTGAAAAAGATTTTGTAATCAAAATCTTTTTCATCCCGAACTTGATTCGGGATCCATGTATAAAAATATGATAAACCTAAAAGATCTCACAATTCAAAAAGCACACGATGCTCTTGCAAAAGGGGAGTATTCCGTTGCCGATCTGTGCAACGCGTACCTCGCTGTGATTAAAGAAAAGAATCCTGACATCAACGCATATCTCGAAGTTTTTGACGATGTTATGGAGCAGGCAGAAAAAGCCCAGAAGCGATTTGCTGATGGTACTGCGACAGTGCTTACGGGTATTCCGATCGCCATCAAAGACAACATGCTTGTGAAAGGTAAGCACGCAACTGCTGCTTCAAAAATTCTTGAAGGATATATGGCAACATATACTGCGACAGCACTTCAAAACTTGCTCGATCAGAATGTTGTTTTTCTTGGTCGCACAAACATGGACGAGTTTGCCATGGGAAGCTCTACACAGACAAGCGCGTATGGCATCACACGCAATCCACTCGACCGCGAGCGTGTCCCAGGAGGTTCGTCAGGTGGATCTGCAGCTGCGCTTGGTGCGGGTATGGCTCTAGCTGCTCTCGGTACGGAAACATGTGGCTCTATTCGTCAGCCATCGGCATTTTGTGGAATCGTTGGTTTTAAACCTACATATGGTGCGGTTTCTCGATACGGAATTATTGCTATGGGTAACTCACTTGACCAAGTTGGTCCATTTGGAAAAACAGTTGCTGATGCAGAAGTTATCTATCATTCGCTCGTGTCTTGCGACGCTCATGATGCAACGTCTGTGCCTCTTGCAAAGCGCGTACCTTCTTTTAAAGAGACAAAAAAGATTGCCGTACCTAAAGACGTAATGAAAGGAGAGGGAATTGATAAGGAAGTGTTTGATGCATTTCTTGCTTCTATTGAGCGTTTCAAAAAGATCGGTTATGAAATCGTGGAAATGGATTTTCCGCTTATGCCGTATTCTCTCGCTGTCTACTATATCGTCATGCCAGCTGAAGTCTCAACAAATCTTGAACGTTTTGACGGTATTCGCTATGGCCATCATGTAGAAGCGCCGAATCTCCTTGATTTTTACTCAAAGACTCGTGGTACAGGATTTGGAAAAGAGGCCCGTCGCCGTATTTTGCTTGGCACATATGTGCTCTCACACGGCTACTACGATGCCTACTATAAAAAAGCGATCGCGCTTCGTGAGGAGATCACGAAAGAGATTGATACAGCTTTTGAATCTGTCGATTTCTTCATTACACCTACTGCACCCACACTTCCATTTAAGATTGGTGAGAAGATGACAGATCCTGTTGCGATGTACTACTCAGACGTATTCTCAGCACCAGCAAACCTCGCGGGTTGCCCATCTCTTGCGTTGCCTGTTGGCATGACAAAAGACGGTCTCCCAACATCAGTACAAATTACTGCTCCTCGCTGGGCAGATGATAAGCTCTTTGCCATTGGCAAAGCATTTGAGTCGGTAGTACAATAAAACCTGTATGGGTGAAAAACTGCTACAGCAACCGCTCTTTGATCCAACATTCATCAATATCGACTACTACTTCAACAAAGTGTTGGAGTTTTTCCACTGGGTGAGAGATCTACATGCAGGATCAACTGTGTATCTTTTTTCATATATCATCGCACTTTTTGGTATTACCATCACGATATATTCAATCGTACGTATTGTTGAAATTCAGCGCGATGAGCACGCTCACTTGAAACATGAAATTGCCGAGGCTATGGCTCGCAGGGAACAGAGTGAAGGATCAAACCGTAACAGTCAGTGGGAGAGTATTCAGGATATGATCAATTCTCAGAATGAGTCTGACTGGCGCAGAGCCATTATGGAAGCTGACACGCTTCTTGAAGCTGCGCTCGAGCGCCGTGATTTTTATGGCGCAACAATAGGGGAGAAGCTTAAGAATATTTCTCCAGGTGATCTTGCCAACTATCAGCCCGCATGGGACGCACATAGCGTGCGCAATCAGATCGCGCATGATGGACTTTCATTTTCACTTTCGCCAATCGTCGCGCGGCGCACTATTGCTCAGTATGAGGCAGTGCTGAGGGAGTTGGGGTATCTCTAAAGAGATTGCTTTTTTGTGATTTTTTGGTATATTGTTTTGAGTCGCCTAAGGGCGTTTTTTAGTTGAAAGACTATTACACGCGGGATAGAGAAGTGGTATCTCCAAAGGAAATATCATAGCGCGAGTAACCTCAAGGTTATGAGCCTTCTTCCCAAAGCGACTTAGTGTTTCCGAGTTTATTTACACGCGGGATAGAGAAGTGGTATCTCCAAAGGAAATATCATAGCGCGAGTAA
>CAYTCQ010000032.1:0-6821 GCA_964436485.1 uncultured Candidatus Saccharibacteria bacterium
TGCCTGAAGAAGTGGCATACGAGTCTGTCCTCCTACGAGAATGACTTCGTTGATTTCACCTACCTTAAATGGAGATGCTTCCACTGCGCGCTTTGTGATCATCATGGCGCGATCTACGAACTCACGAGTAATATCTTCGAGCTCTGCACGCTTCATTGTGCGCACGAGGTGCATTGGGCCGTCCTGTCCGCTTGTGATAAACGGAATATTGATCTCAGTCTCAACAGCTGTTGAAAGCTCGATCTTTGCCTTTTCAGCCGCATCATCAAGACGCTGGCGAGCAAGCGGATCTTTGCGAAGATCGATACCGTTTTCTTTCTGGAAGCCATCTGCGAGCCAGTCCATAATCTTCTGGTCGATATCCTTACCTCCGAGGTGTGAGTCACCATCTGTAGACTTTACTTCGATGACATCATCGCCCACTTCGAGAATAGATACGTCGAATGTACCTCCTCCGAAGTCGAAGACTGCGATCTTTTCATTTTTGTTTTTGTTGAATCCGTATGCGAGAGCTGCAGCTGTCGGCTCGTTGATGATACGCATGACATCAAGTCCTGCGATCTTTCCGGCATCTTTTGTCGCCTGACGCTGTGAGTCGTTGAAGTATGCAGGCACCGTGATGACAGCTTCTGTGATCTTCTCACCAAGACGAGCTTCCGCATCTGCCTTAAGCTTCTGAAGGATCATGGCAGAAACTTCTTCTGGTCGCTTCCATTCCTCGCCCATCTTTACTTCGATGCCACCGTTTGCAGCTTTGCGCATTTCAAATGGAATCATCTTAAGATCTTTCTGCACATCTGCCTCATCAAATGTGTGGCCGATAAAGCGCTTGATCTGGTAGATAGTATTTTTTGGATTCGTGACAGCCTGACGCTTTGCAGTGACGCCCACAAGACGCTCCCCATTTTTTGCGAGCGCGACAATAGACGGCGTGGTGCGCATGCCTTCTGCGTTTTCTAGAATTTTCGGCTGACCACCTTCGATGATGGCAAATGCACTGTTTGTTGTACCCAAGTCGATACCAAGAATTTTTGACATATGATTTTAATTGATTAACTTCTAATTTCTTTTATATTTTCTTGCACCTCTTCAAGATCCGTATGAATTTTGCTCAAGTTATCAATAATTCCATGAAAATAATCATTGATATTGCCACTGCGATTAGCATCATCTTGATCAAGATAATAAAATTTATCTAGAAAATAAATAATCTTTTTTATTTTTACTGCTATATAAATCAAAACAATAAAAATGAGTGTGAGTAGTACTTGTACCATAAAATTTATTGATTAATTTTTAACATCTATTTTCATTAAACTTCTTTATTATTTCTTCTTTAGTACTTTCAATAATAAGCACTAATCCCGCAAGAATTAATATGTAAATTAAAAAACCTCGCCACCAACTTGTATTTCGAGTTAATTTGTCAATTACTGACATGAGCCCAAAACCAAACATTGTATAACCTAAGAAATTTTTCATATTTTACTTATTTTCTGCGACCACTAAATATATGTTGAAATTATATTCACCTGTGATAAAATGTCAAATATGCCGAAAAAGTCAGATTTTTCAAAGAAAATCATAGATACCCTCTCCCAGAAAAAGGCCGTATCCGTACAGGCCCTCAATACTGCCTCTGGAACAGAGAAATATGCCATCACCCGTAGTATCAAAAATCTCGCAGATATGGGGCTTATAGAAGCATTTAAGGGTGGTCAGAATGAGTACCTCAGACTGACAAAGTCGGGTCGTGTAAAGGCTAGTAGCCAAAAGCTAGACGCGAGTCGCTCCCTTGTCTCCCCCAACTGGGACGGCAAGTGGCGCATCGTTCTCCTCGACCTTCCCGAAGCTCGCAAGCAGGAGCGTGAAGCTCTACGCTACCTCCTCAAAAAGGCAGGCTTTGTGTGTCTGAAAAATTCTGCGTGGGTGTCACCCTACCCATTTGAGCATCTCTTTGGAAATATAAAAAAAGACATGGGACTTACGAGCGAGCTTATGATCATCGTCACAAACGAGATCGATGAGGATACGAAAAAATATCTTCTAGAAAATTTTTAATCTATGAAAGTCCAGTTTAAATATAAAAAACCGAGGCCACAGCCTCGGGATTTTTGTTTACGAAATGGATTTTCTTATTAGATTGTTGTGTGGTGCACCAAAGAGAATAGGCCTTCTATGGAGTAAAGAGCAATAGCGGCGCACGAAAGCGTGCCAACCATAAAAGCAGAAAGTTCTGCTATAAAAACACCCGTATACATCAGTGCTTTTAATTCTTCAATGAGACGTTGTATCAGTTTCATAAAAAACTATTTGCATAGATATAACTATAGATAAGCTACTGGGTCAAGCACACTGTCGGAACGCTACACAAAACCACCCGCACATTGTGCGGGTGGTTTTGTGTGATATTACTTCTTTGGAGCTTTTGCCTTCTTCGGCTTTTTCGCTTCTTTTTTGTGTGATACTCCTTTTGCCATATAATTTGTATTAGTTACTAAGAGCTTTAGTATACGTTACTTCTTCGCAGATTCCCAAACCTTTACCCGTGCTGGGCGAATAATGCGATCACCATTTTTGTAGCCTTTCTGCATGACCTGCGCCACGGTATGATCTTTGCCCGCATCGTCTGTTGCAATCGTGTCTACCATCTCATGCAGGTTTGCGTCTGGCGTGTCACCTTCCTTTGGAGAGATTTCTGTCACGCCATTATCCGCAAGCACTTTAAGAAGCTGGTTGTGAATATACTCCACACCTACGCGCCAATTCTTTTCTACCTTTTCCCACTGTTCTTTGTTTGCCGACATCATGTCGTAGGCATCAAGCACAGGAAGAAGCTCTTCGACAAAACCTTCACGAGCATACGCAAGTGTCTGCTTTTTGCGATCGTCTTCGCCTTTTTTATAGTTGATGAAGTCGGCGCGCTCTTTCTGCCACTGAGCGAGATAGTCAGCTTTTTCGGCTTGAGCGGTTTTGAGATCTTCACGAAGCTTTTTGATCTTGTCCTTTGAAAAGGCCTCGCCTTCCCCTTCGGCAGTATCTTCAAAAACAACGTCGTCGATCTGGTCGTTTGTTTCGTCTGTCATACGAGCCCTATTGTAGCGATATTCGCCTATTTTTCAAGCTTCTTTAGAAAAGACGGAAGAAGTTTGAAAGTACGCCGTCAGGCAGATTTGCGACAAAGATGATGAAGTACAAAATCACAAAGATAGATGGGATGCTGAGTTCGATGTGAGAAAGCGGGCGATATTTTCTATAGTCTTTACCTTTACCGAGAATGTTCCACTCGGTCTCAAAGAGATCGGCGGGCAATTTGTGCTCGAGCCTATGAATGACTTTGAATTTTGCTCGATTGAGCTGACGATATGAGCAGATCGTCTGATACCACGCGTAGCACAACGCAATACCAATGAGCGGTACAAGCGTGAAGACCATTGGAATATGTAAGACCTCTTTCGTCTCGATATAGCCCAAGATAGCCATGATGGCCGTGTTTATACCAAGAAAAAACTCGTTGGATTTTTGCCGACGTTCGTTTGTGCTGTTGAACACATGGAGATAGATACGATACTGCTCGAGGTAGTGATCGATATATTTATCGGGATATTTTTCTTCATGCTCACTTTTGACTGGAATGAGCATATTGTCGATCTGTTCGTTGAGTATTCCCATACTTTAATTATATCAAGAATGTAAGGAAAACAAGTGCAAGCATCACACGATACACACCAAACGGCGTGAACGTATGCTTTTGAATGTATGAGATAAGGAATTTGATAGCAATAAATGCAGATACGAATGCTGTCACAAATCCGACAGCGAGTAGTCCGAAGCTACCTGAAGCAAGTGTGTGATACGACTTCAGAAGATCAAGACCTGTCGCAGCAGCCATTGTCGGCACGGCAAGCAAGAATGAGAATTCCACGATCGCAGATCGTGAGATGCCAAGTAGGAGTCCTCCAACGATCGTAGCTGCTGAACGAGACACTCCTGGGACAATCGCAAGAGACTGAAAGAGGCCGATAGTAAACGCCTGCTTATATGAAATGTTTTCAATGTCTTGTATGCGAGATTCTCTTCCCTTCTGGTATCGCTCAAACATGATGAGCGCTATACCACCGATCAAAAGCGACCAAAGTACAACGGTCGTGCTTCCGAGCAAGTACTGCTTTACGACTTTGTAGAGCAAAAGACCAATGATCGCAGTTGGAATAAACGCCACTGCAACGCGCCAAAATACCTTCGCGCTTGTGAGAAGTTTTTTCCAGTAGAGGGCAAGCACGGCACAAATAGCACCAAGCTGAATGATAATCTCAAAACTTTTTACAAAATCTGTCTCGGGTATGTGGAGCAGGTGGGCCGTAAGGATCATGTGGCCCGTCGAAGAAATAGGCAGGAATTCAGTGATTCCTTCCACGATACCGAGCACAAGTGCGTGAAGTGTCGTAAACATATAGGCAAGTATATCACCTATCGAGTATCATAGGCCCAGTGAAGAAGCGCTTGGCGCTGGCGAGGACGACACGAGTAGTCGCTTGGAGTACAGTGGGCTTTAAGCTGGCCGATATGTCTTCGAAATGCCTTCCAGCGCTTGATCTGCCGCGCGTCTTCTTTTGGAATACGTCTGCCCATGTAATATCTACAGTACCACTGAAACCAGCCACGCGGATCGTCTTTGTATATCCAACCTTTGCGTCGCCACTCGGCAAGCGGTTGCGATGCGTCTACTTTAAAAAAGTTGAGTTTAGGATCGCGCGCACCTTTGGCAAATTTTGCGCGAGTAAACCACTCTTTTGGAAATTCTTTTGTGCAGTCGCGCATATACACACCGCCAAATACGCCGAGCGCAAGCATCTGCTTCGGTGTGAGCTCAGGTTTGAAATCTGAGGCAAAATTTTTACCCATAGGCTCCGTGAGCTCATAGGTATATCCTTTTTGCATTTTGTCTTTTACGCGTACGATCTTCATACCTATCTATTGAGCCACATCACTGAAAGCTGAAGTACAGTGGCAAACGAGACCCATGCAAGATATGGGATATTTATATACACTATGTGGCGCATATATGGCCAAATACTAACGAGTGCCCATACAAGAGTACCAAGAACAAGTATGATGTCGATCGCAGCAAGATAGTTGTTTTTCAATCCAAACTGAAGCGGAGTAAACAGGAAATTAAACACCAGATTGAGAATAAATGGTACCGCCACAAAGGCCGGAATCTCTCCCTTGTATGCACGAACAAAAACCTGAGTGAACGAGATGGCAATCAGTATATATAAAACAGTCCAAACAGGACCAAAGAGCCATGACGGCGGAGCAAAGCGAGGCTTTATGAGTTGTGTATACCATTCATACCCTTTCATAGATTATTTACTTGCAAGGTACTGCTGTGCGACCTTCTTTGCGCGCTTTTTCCGGAGATCAGAGATGAGCATATAGCCAAACACAATCAGCAACGAAGAATAATTGATAAGCATATACCACTTGTTAGACCATGAAATACCATTAAGGAATTTGTAGTCAGAAAGAGGAAACAAAAACGGCGTTGGATAAAACGTAGCCGCGTGTGACGGGATGTCTATGAGAATGTGGAGTGCCCAGCCGAGCAATGTATACTGTGGACGCTTGCGAATAATCCAGACAATAAGAAACACTGCTGCCCAAATAACGAGCGAGTGACTGTACTGATAGAGCGTATGCGCCGAAGAAAATCCTGGGACAATATGATGATCTGTTTCAATAGCAGCGAGCGTAATCTTGCCAAGGATAAGATAGAAAAAGAGCTGGATAAATCCAAAACTAAACGCAAAGAGATCAGGAAAGATCCCCCAAAAGGCAGTCCACGCGACAGACACACGATGCTTCTTTAAAAAGCTTTCGTTTACGCCGCGAGCGCCAGCCGATGTCCAAAGTGCATGAGCAAAGATATCCATTAGTGACTTCCGAAGCGCGCGTACGCAGTCAGCGCGACAAGTATTAGTACAAGTAAGAGGTATATAACTGGTCCGTATTTTTTCATACTTTTATTATAGCGCGCCTTCCTTTTTTAGTAGAGCGATTTTGTTTTCTCTTCCACGGTTGTACTCACCCGTGAGTCCATCAGAACGGATGACTCTGTGGCATGGAATCTTTGGATCGTAATTCTTCTTGAGTATTGAACCGACTGCACGCGAAGCATTCGGGCTGCCTGCTTTTGTAGCCACCTGCTTGTATGTCATGGTCTTGCCTTTTGGAATACCAGCGACAACCTTTTGTACTTTTTCGGTGAAGGTCATGGAAGGAGTATAACAGAAAAAAATTAGCGCTTACCTCACGAGTCACTAAGTCTGCTTTAGTTTTGACCACTTGAGACGCATTATCGCTTACCTCACGAGTCACTAAGTCTGCTCACTTTGATTACAAAGTTGCGCGGACTAAGTGCTCGCGAGCCCGCCTCGGCAACAGATGAGTACATCTGGCTTCGCGCCTGCGGCCGTCAAAACGCACAAAACCCCTTTCGGGGTTTTGTTTGTTAGCGTTTTGACCACTGTGGAGCCTTGCGGGCTTTCTTGAGACCGAACTTGCGGCGTTCTTTCGAACGTGGATCGCGTTTGAGATATCCTTCCTTCTTGAGCTTTGTCTTATCTTCGTCGTTCATACCAGCAAAGATGCGGGCAAGACCGTGACGGATAGCTTCAGCCTGTGAGTGGATACCACCGCCTGAGATATGAACTGAAACTTCATACTTCTCTGCTGGTGGGATGAGTGTTGCCACATCATGGATGATCTTTGAGAGAGCATCTGTCTTGAAGTAGTCCTTTGCAGGAATGCCGTTGACA
>CAYTCQ010000033.1:0-6818 GCA_964436485.1 uncultured Candidatus Saccharibacteria bacterium
TGTAAACAAATCTTCGTTGTTCACAAAAATAGTCTCGTCGTGGACACTATAGATACTCCATTCTGAATTCACAAACGTAACAATCAGAAACCCAGCAGCTATATGCATGAGCATCTTACGCTGAGAACCCTCTACTACAGGAAAGTGTATTTGAATACCACTAGAATGACCGGGAGGATGATGTAGAGCATTCGATATATAGTGACTGTATGAATGTGGTAGCGTATGAAGTATAAAATGCTCAACTTCACGCTTGACCTGATGTCTTGGTAAACCGAGCGAGCGAGAAGATATATCAGAAACTAGTCCGATTGTATCTTTAATCCTACCCAAATCACCAAGTCTAGGTAGACCGTACTGCTCTAAGAGACAGTATAAAAAATGTGCAAAATGCGTCTGTCGAGAAATGTTTTCCTTAGCCATAGTAACGAATTTTATTACTTAAATAATCTGCCTGTTTAAGGAGCTTGTCAATATGCCTTGAAAAAAGCCTCCCTTTCAGCTAGAATCCCTCTGTCCCCTTATAACTAATTACTACTCCCTAGCAAATGGCCCAACTAGAATACAACGAAATCCGCCTCGGTAAGATCATCATCCACAACGATGAACCATGTGTCGTCCTCGACTCACATGTGGCTCGCACACAGCAGCGCAAACCGCAAAACGCGGTAAAGCTCCGCTCTCTTAAGAGTGGCCGCGCATATAATGAAGTCTTCCATGTCTCTGATTCTGCAGAAGAAGCTGAGCTTGAGAAGCGTGAAGTAAAATTCCTCTACGCAAACAAAGGTGAGTTTTGGTTTGCAGATCCAAAAGATCCATCAAATCGCTTCAAGCTCGATGAAAAGCTCATGGGTGACAGCGTGCGTTTCCTTAAAGCAAACGAGCTCGTCACTGCCCTCATCTGGACAAACGAGGATGACGAAGAAGAGACGATCGGAGTACAGATTCCTATCAAAGTTACATTTGAAGTCAAAGAAGCTCCTCCTGCTATCAAAGGCGACACTCGCACAGGTGGCAACAAACAAGTCACACTTGAAAACGGTGCCGTCATCAACTGTCCACTCTTTGTGGAAGCTGGAGACAAGATCGTCGTAAACACTCAAACCGGCGAATACGTCGAACGAGCGTAATACAAAATTGCATTTAAAAAAACCCGTGGTACTCCACGGGTTTTTACGTTATACAAAAACTATTTACGCTACAACTTCAGTAGCAAGAGCATTTTCAATTACTGCTTCAGTAAATTCACTTGTGGTCATCGGATTGTTTTTAACAATATCGAATGTACCATCTCCTTTTTCAAACACACCGGCAAGTCCAGCACGAATCTGCATTGCTTTTTCAGGGAATCCTGCGTAATCAAGCATCATTGCTGCAGCCAAAAATATTGGTGTTGGATTACAAACACCTCTTCCAGCAATAGACTTCCCTGTTCCTCCAACTGGTTCAAACATTCCGTGGTCATCACCAATATTTGCACCGGCAGCAAGCGTTACACCACCTACTTGAGCAGCCAGTGCATCGCTGAGGTAATCACCATTCAAGTTTGTGGTAAGAATGCCGTCATACTTGTTTGGATACAAAAGAGTCTGCTGAAACGCATCGTCGCAAATTACAGATGATACCAGAAGCTGTAAATCTCCCTGTTCAGGAATGTTAATTTCTTCACCCCACACACCACTAAATTGCTTTGCGATATTCAGTGCAACATTTTTAAACATCCCTTCTGTAAACTTCATGATGTTGCCCTTATGAGCAATACCGAGATGTTTGCGTCCAACCCTGAGCATATAATCAAGAGCAAAACGAGCAACACGCTCACTTGCCTCAATAGACATAGGCTTCAATCCAAAAGCGGTGTTTGCGTTTGGAAGAGCTTCTGCTTTTACACCAAGGCTTTGGATAAGAAACCTTCTAAGCTGTTCCGCTTCCGGGCTAGCTGCAGCAAATTCAATACCTGCGTATACATCCTCCGAGTTTTCACGAAAGACAACACAGTCAAGCAATTCAGGATGCTTTGTTGGAGCAGGAACTCCTGGAAAGTACGAAATGTGACGTACGTTCACAAAAAGGTCCAACACCTGACGTAGTGCAACGTTGATTGAACGCGCGCCAGCACCTGTTGGTGTCTCGGTTGAGCCCTTGAGGCTGTACTTGTACTTTTGAAAAGTTGAAATTACATTAGGGTCCAATTCTCCATTTGAAAGACGGAAATCTGTGATCTCCTCTACGTCGTAGAGAATCCCTAATTTTTCAAATAGTCGGTACAAAGCAATTTTGTACTCACGTCCGGTGCCATCTCCGATAAGATAGGCAAAGTGAAGTTTTTTGCTCATTAAAGGAAGTTTAAAAAATGGTTAAACAATATATTTAGGCTTGACACTACCTGATCTTCGTATTGGTGTCAAACGAAAAAACCCCGCCAATCGGCGGGATTTTTTGAGTAAGCTTACTTCGCAATGTATGGGAGAAGTCCCATGAAGCGAGCGCGCTTTACTGCAAGAGCGACTTTACGCTGATTGCTTGAAGAAAGTCCTGTGCGACGTGCAGACTGAATCTTGCCTGTCGGATTCAAAAACTTTTTCAAGATCTCAATGTCTTTGTAGTCGACATGCTTGATGTTATTTGCTGAGAAAAAATCTTGTTTCATATTAGTGATAAGGGAGAAGCGGAAAGCGAACAGGGTTAGTGCTTCTCACTTTCTAATTTAGTAATAATTGTTGATGTCATTTTTTCTATCTCTACAACCAAATCGAGAGCTTTAGAAATAGAAACTGCGGGAAATAATTTTTGACATAGGAGTAGCTGAGTTTCGAGTTCTGCGGCAGATCCGTACGAAACTTTAAGAAATCGTATAAAATCTTTACTGCCCCTCTTGTGCCCTTCAGCAATATTGCTTGGGATAGAAATCGCGCTTCTTTTGATTTGGGAGACAAGTCCGAACATTTCTGAATGAGGAAGCTCGGAAGCAATTTTATAAGACTCTTCTGTAAGAATCATTGCTTTTTGCCACACTATCAAATCTTTAAAAGAAATAATCTGCATTTTCTGTTCCCTTTTACCTATGCGCTATTCCCTAGAAAGGAATATCTTCCGAGTTGATATCGTCATCAGGATATTCGATCGAGTCGATTTCCTTTGGACCTTGCGATGCATGTGCTTCAGGAGCACCTGCGATCGATCCGCCACCAGATTGCGCGCCCTGACGAGGTCCAAACTGGACTCTGTCAGCTACGATTTCCGTGCGGTAGTTTTTCTTACCATCTGCACCATCCCAGCTTCGTGTCTGGATGCGGCCTTCAATCATGAGCATGCTTCCCTTCTTTACATACTGAGAAACAATTTCTGCCTGCTTTCCAAATACCACGATGTTGTGAAAATCACTCTGCTCCTTTTTTGCGCCAGACTGGTCTTTCCAAACACGGTTTGTGGCGACAGAAAACGAAGCTACTTTTGCTCCCGATGGGAGCGCCTTGAGTTCAGGATCACGAGTAACGTTGCCGATTATGATTGCTTTGTTGAAAAACATACGGTTGCTTAAGCCGCCTCTGTCGTATCTACGAGAGCTTCGATCTCGCGATCGATTTCCTCCTTAGACATGAGAGGAGCAGCCTCCTTATCCTTCATATCTTCCTTCGAGCGTCGACGAACGCCGAAGCCGCGTTTTGCCGCGATAGTGTTTTCACGGACTGTACTTACGAGAAGATGTCGGATGACATCTGTACGCAAGCGAAGTGCCGCTTCTACTGATTGTACACCCGCACCTGCCATTTCAAACTTGATCCAGCCAAAATAGCCTTCCTTGAAGCGTTCGATCTTATTGTTGATGGTCTTATCCATCGTATAAGCAAGAGTCATAAGCTTTGGAAATTCCTCTCCAATTGGGAAGCCGCCTTTCTCAGAAATGAGCTCTTTGATAGAGCCAAATACTTCTGGAAGCTTTTCTTCCGTTGTGTGAGGAACAATAAGAAAGCCGACCTCATATACACCGAGATCAGAACCTTCTGTTTTCATGTTTTCTTCCATACACTAAACTGGGTTTCCCCAGAGAATTCATTAATAAAAGACCTAAAAGGCCTTTGTCTCGTTTCGGACCTTTGCGATAGGGTTATCAGTACCCCATCGAACAAGACGGGTTTACATTACCACAGGAGTGTGTTTTTGCCAACCGTACTGTTTTACTTTCAAAATATGAGCGTATACTTTGAATATGAGTATCAAAAGACACCTTCCATACCTCGCAGGGCTTGTGAGTACACTTATGTTCTATGGAAGCGTCGAGGCCGCTTCATTCCCTATTGCCAATATGGATATGATCGCAAAACGATTAAGCGACTCTCAAACCATCTCCTTTAAAACTGACGACAAAGGCGCGTTTACCATTTTTGATGCAAACAACAACACATACTACCTCTGGCTCCAAAACGAAGAGGCTCCGCCAATTAAGGTCACAGCCACAAATGGCAAGATCAGCGGCAAACTTACACTGACTGTTGAAGACCCCCTCCCAGCAAAAAAGGCTCCTGCAAAGAAGCCTGTGGTAAAGACGCCAGTAGCAAAACCTAAAAATTAAATACTCGCTGTGCGTTTGCATTTATTTGCAAACGCACTTTTTCTTCATCCTCCCCTTTTATACGAGCGATGGCTTTATATATTTCTCGTACGTGCATCGGCTCATTGCGCTTGCCGCGAAATGGCGTCGGTGTGATATATGGACAGTCTGTCTCAGCGAGGATCATATCAAGCGGGGTGTTGCGGACGACTTCGTCGTAGTCTTTTGTAAATGTCAGTACGCCGGTAAATGAAAGCGTGAATCCGAGTTCAAGGAAAAGTTGAGCTTCTTCCCATGAGCCAGCAAAAAAGTGTACATCACCTTTTACCTTTGAGTGCTCACGCAAAATATCTGCCGCGTCTTTGTACGCGCTTCTGCCACTGCCTGAGCGGATATGGAGCATGAGTGGCTTACCCACTTTGTTTGCTACTTCAATGTGTTTGATAAACACATCTTTCTGTCGAGTGGCCGTTTCTTCGTCGAGACGATAGTAGTCGAGCCCGCACTCGCCAATAGCTTTTACTTTTGGATGACGAGCAAGTTCTTCGTAGTAAACACTATCAAATTCTTCGCCACGCGAAGTAAATGCTTTCCCCTCCTCGCCAAGCTCTTTTTCGTCGTGATGTGACGCGCTTGTATGTATTGGGTGGAGCGCCACAGCGGCATACAGGCCGTCGTATTTTTCAGCAAGATCTATAGCAGCCTTTGAGGTGTCTTTTTGTGTGCCAACATTCATCATATGCACACCCTCAGAAAGCGCACGAGTAATAGTCTCGTCGCGGTCTTCGTCATATGCCTTAAACTGCACGTGTGAGTGCACGTCAAAATACTTTGGTTCCATATTAGTCTTTGCGCATGAAGAGTGGAGTCTCTGGCTTTTTGTTTGCGCGAATAAGTGCTTTAAGTTTCTCATTTGTCTCGGGCATGATCGGGTTGAGCATTCGAGCAATTGTATAAAGCTCAAGCACAAGTTCACTTATAAGCGCCTTACCTTTTTCTTCATCAACCTTGATTACTTTGAATGGCTCTGTTTTCTGTATCTTCTGATCAAGCTCCTGCACTTTTTCCCAAATGTAATTTGTTGCTTTTTGAATATCAAATGATCCCAAGAGGTCAAAAAATTCTTGCGGAATAGACTGCTCTGGAATAGCTGGGCACTCTGCTAAGTATTTTTCAGAAAGCGTAAGAATACGTGAGGAAAGATTTCCCAATCCATTCGCAAGATGGGCATTATAGGCGGCCTTAAATCGCTCTGCAGTAAACGGACTATCCTCAAAGCTTGATACCTCCTTGGCCAGGAAAAAGCGCAATGCCTCAGTACCATATTCTTCGACAATGTCTTTTGGATCTACCACATTACCGAGCGTCTTACTCATCTTCACTCCCCCGTCAGCCGTAATAAAGCCATTTATCACAATCTGGTGCGAATTAGGCACACCTGCTGCCATAAGCATCGCCTGCCACATTGCAGACTGAAAGCGTAGATTGTCCTTACCACAATACTGCGTTGGTGTGCCGCCTACCCAATATTTTTCAAAATTGCCTTCTGTATCGGTAGGCCAGCCAAGTGTAGAGATGTAGTTGGTAAGCGCATCAAACCACACGTACATCACGTGCGCTTCGTCGTTTGGCACCGGAATACCCCATGGCATTTTTTCTTTCAGACGCGAGATTGAAAAGTCTTCAAGTCCGCGAGACACAAAGGCCTTGATTTCATTGAAACGAAAATCAGGCACCACAAACTGCGGATTCTTGTTGTAAAACTCAGCGAGCTTTTCAGTAAATGCAGAATATTTGAAGAAATAGTTTTCTTCTTCAATAGTTTCAAGTGGTCGTCCAGGATGGATCGGGCACTCGCCGTTTATAAGCTCTGAGTCGGTCTTTGTCTCCTCACAACCGACACAATATTTTGCGGAATAATTTTTCTTGTAGATATAGCCATTGTCCGCACAGCGCTTCCAGAATTCCTGCGCAGCTTTTTCATGATGCGGATCTGTCGTGCGAATGTAGTGGATGTCGTCGAGCAGTCCAAAAATTTTGACTGATTCCTTGAAGCGAACAAAATTTTCATCCACAAAATCCTGCGCGGTCTTGCCGTTTTTTGCAGCAGTCTCATAGATTTTCATCCCATGCTCGTCTGTACCGGTATTGAAAAAAACATCAAAACCTTGAAGCTTTTTATAGCGCGCGATGATATCCGCGCGTACAAACTCGAGCGCATGACCCATGTGTAGGTCTGCGTTTACGTATGGAAGTGTCGTTGTAA
>CAYTCQ010000034.1:0-6563 GCA_964436485.1 uncultured Candidatus Saccharibacteria bacterium
TAACTTTTCAGATCATGAGCGCACTCAATTAGAGCGTTTTCTTATGAAGGTTTCATTCGATGGGTCACCTGTCCTCAATACTATGTTTTATCAGTCTCTTGCGCTACACCTTGCGAAGGTTTTTGAAAGCCCGAACTATTCTATGCGAATTAAAATGTTTGAGGAAGGATATCCAAGTCAAAAGCTTAAAAACAGAATAGCTATTGTAAAAAGAGAGACAGACGCACTTATTTTTTTAGATAGAACAGTACGTCCATACTGTACATTCCCAGTACTCACTAGACTTATTTCTCTAGGTCAAGAAATGTACAATAATCTACTGTGGCAGAATGAGTACAATCAAGAAACTCGTTCAATTGAAACAGTTTGTCAGACTATCGAAAAGATGTACGAGTCAACGCCTACGTATCTGGCCGCTGTTAATTATTACAATAGTCTTGTGAAGAAAAACATACATTCTCAGGATTTGATTGATGCTGTCAAAGCTTCTTAAAATTTCTTAAATGCAAAAATCCCCGCAAAGACGCGGGGATTTTTTTATGCTATTCTGCGTTTATGCAACCAGCTAAGTTAGTTATTTTTTGTGCTCCGTCAGGAGCAGGGAAGACAACAATTACACATCGGATGATGGAGCTTTTTCCTGAACTGGCATTCTCGATTAGTGGAACAAACCGAGAACCACGCGGACAGGAACGCAATGGTATTGATTATCACTTTTTCTCAACCGAAGAATTTAAGCGTCGTGTGGATGCCGGTGATTTTTTGGAATGGGAAGAAGTGTACCCAGGACGGTATTATGGCAGCCTCAAATCAGAAGTAGATCGTCTCTCCCAGGAGGGTAAGGTGCCTGTATTTGATATCGATGTTAAGGGAGCATGGAATCTCAAGCAGCGCTTTGGGGGTCAGGCTCTCATGATATTTATTACTGCACCAACAGAAAGAATCATTGAGCGTTTGAAGGCGCGCTCAACAGACTCACCGGAATCGATCCAGGTGCGTATTGATCGCTATCCGGAAGAAATGACATATAAAGATAAAGCTGATGTTGTTATTGAAAACATTGACCTTGAGACAGCAATCGAAGAGACAAAGGCTGTTGTCGGAAAATTCCTCCATGGATAAGACCTACACCATCTACAAACATCTCGGCGCGACTCCGCTTGAGGCACTTGAGCGTTTGCGCGCGCAAGAGAATATTCCCGCCGATATGCCGATGACATATGCGGGCCGTCTTGATCCTGCCGCAGAGGGGAAACTCATTATTCTGGTGGGCGATGAGTGCAAGAAAAAGGATGAGTACACAGGACTCGACAAAACATATCTTGCCGAAATTCTCATTGGTGTGTCGACAGATAGCTACGATCTGCTCGGTCTACCGACAGATGTATCTGCAAAAGAAATTTCTTTAAAAGAGATTGAGACATATTTAGAATCGCAGCTTGGCATGCATGTGCAAACATACCCTCCGTATTCATCAAAGACAGTGGATGGCAAACAGCTCCACGCGTATACAAATGAAGGCGCAGAGGTAGATCTACCGACGCATGAAGTAACGCTCCACTCATACGATGATGTATCTGTCGAAGAGATATCACGCGAAGATATTCTCGTGCGAGTAGGGGATGTGGCATCGCGCGTGAGCGGAGACTTTCGTCAGGAAAAAATCGTGACTGCATGGGCGCATCTTGATATGCCAGAAAAACTACAGCTTGTACTCGTCGAGCTTAAAGTATCGAGCGGATTTTATGTACGGCAGTTTGCTGAAGATCTCGGGAAGGCGCTTGGTACACAAGCGTGCCTGTATTCGCTTGTAAGGACGGAGATAGGAAAATAAAAAAGCCACAGTAAATTTACTGTGGCTTCTAAATTAATTTTATATAACTATGGCTTATAAAAAAGACCAGCTATATAGAATACTGCGTTGAGGATACCGACAATTGTTATTGCGATACTTACACCTTTTTCTTCATAGGGTTTTTGACCTGCATAGCTTGCTAGTACAAACCAGCCACCATTAAATATGAATAGGGTACAAATAATCAGTCGTGCTATGATGGGCGCGTTTATCATCCAGTGTGATTGAGTTGAAAGGATGGTTTCGCCTAATGCTACGATATAGCCAGCAATAGCAAGTGGTGCCTTTAAAAAACGATAGTTCATGTGAATGTATTTTATAAACTAGATTATAGCATGAAATACTATAAAAGTCAATAATACCAAGGCCCTATATTGACAGGGGAGAGAAATCTGCTAATATAGCTTCCGAGCTCGCTTTTAGTGCCTTTCTTGTCCGCTTTTCTCCTTTAGCCTTGATTTATAAGGGTTAAAGAACAAAAGCGAGATACTTGGAAGGACTCGAGTTTGGGTTTTTGCGTTTGCCCTGTGCCAAAACGCGTTATTACTAGTCACTAGAATATGGCAAAAACATCTACAAAATATCGTGCTGTGCGAGAGCCAAAGTTTAGTACACGGTCAAAAAACCGTTGTTTTAAGTGTGGTCGTGGTCGAGCATTTATGCGTGATTTCGGCCTCTGCCGTATCTGCTTCCGTGAACTTGCAAACGAAGGCATGATCCCAGGAGTCCGTAAGTCGAGCTGGTAATCTAAAGTAATTCTATGTACCCACTTTCAAACATGCTCATTGGAATCAAGAATGCAAACCGCGCACTCCGCGAGAGCGTTATTGTTCCTCATTCAAAATTCTGTCTCGCAGTAGCACAGAAGCTTTCAAAAGAAGGCTTTGTTGGCGCTGTGTCAGAAAAGTCACGCCGTGGCCGTCCTGTTATTGAGATCGCCCTCGTGTCAAACAATCGTATCCCAAAGGTGAGTGATATCTCACTCGTTTCAAAGCCGTCTCGCCGCATGTATGCAGGCGTTGCGTCTGTGAAGCCAGTTAAGAACGGCGCAGGTCTTCTTGTGCTTTCAACACCAAAAGGAATTTTGACAGATAAGGAAGCCCGCAAAGAACACGTCGGCGGTGAAGTCCTCTTTAGGATTTGGTAATCGAAGTAATATATGTCACGAATTGCAAAACTCCCAATCCCAATACCAAAAGGCACAGAGGTCACTCTTGCAGGCGGTATGATCACAGTCAAAGGTCCGAAGGGCACACTCTCTCGCGTATTTCGCGATGAAGTAAACGCAGTCCTCACTCCTGAAAGCATTACACTTACTCCAAAGAAGGAGACAGATATCTTTTCTCGCGCTCTTTGGGGCACATATGCATCGCATGTTAAGAACATGATTGCAGGTGTAAACACTCCATACATGAAGAAGCTCATCCTCGAAGGAGTCGGCTTTAAGAGTGAAGTAAAAGGGAAGGACCTCGCGCTCGCGCTTGGTTTCTCACACCCTGTCTCAGTTCCAATTCCAGAAGGACTTACTGTTACAGCTGAGAAAAACATCATTTCAATTTCAGGAATCGATAAAGAAGCGGTCGGTCAATTTGCAGCAAAAATCCGCGCGATGAAAAAGCCAGAGCCATACAAGGGTAAGGGCTTCCGCTATGAAGGCGAAGTTATCCGTCGCAAGCAGGGTAAGAAGGCTGCGTAAAGATAGTATAAAGGTGTAAGGTGCAGGGTGTAAGGAAATTCCTTAAACCTATAACCTAAAACCTCAAACCTAATTCACATGAAATCAAAAAACACAAAAACTGAAAAGCGAATGCGACTTAAGAAGAAGATCCGAATGCGCATCTCTGGTTCTGCGGCGCGTCCTCGTCTTGCTGTCTTCCGCTCAAATAAATTCATCTACGCTCAGGCTATTGATGATGCAAAGAGTGTAACTGTTGCAGCTGCGTCTGATGCAGTTATGGACAAAGGCACGAAGGTTGCTGGGGCTGAATATGTTGGCACAACAATCGCAAAACTCTTAAAAGCTAAAGGGATCGACAGCGTTGTATTTGACCGTGGAGGCTTCAAGTACGCAGGTCGCGTGAAGATTCTCGCTGAAGCAGCTCGCGCAGGCGGACTTAATTTCTAATATATTTTATGGCTGAAAAAACACAGACAACTAATACAGCAGCGAGCGCTCCACGTGGACGCGTTCCAGCAGGTGCAGGTCGTGGCCGTATGGGTGGTGGTGCAGGTCCTCGGGGTCCTCGCCGTCCAAACTTCGAACGCGCAAAGCCTGAGTACGATCAGAAAATTCTCGACATCCGTCGCGTAACTCGCGTGGTTTCAGGTGGACGCCGTATGTCATTCTCTGTTGCGCTCGCAATTGGTGATCGCAAGGGAATGGTCGGTCTTGGTACCGGTAAGGCGATCGATACATCACTTGCTATTGCAAAGGCTCAGAAAGACGCGAAGAAACACATGCTCAAGCTCAAGCTTACAAAGACGCAGTCTCTTCCACATGACATCTCTGCAAAGTTTGGCAGTGCTGAAGTTATGCTTATGCCAAACCGCGGACGCGGTATGATCGCAGGTTCAGTCCTTCGCGACCTCCTCCTTCTTGCTGGTGTAAAGGATGTTACTTCAAAGATCCACTCTGGTTCAAAGAACAAACTCAACAACGCTCGCGCAACAATGAAGGCGCTCGCGCAGGTGGGCTCAAAGGTTATGCATCACAAGAGCGCTTCTGATCGTGCAGAAAAGGTTGCTGAAGCGGCTCCAAAAGAGGAGAACTAATCTATATCTATATGCAAACACATAACGTACAACGAAATACAAAGCAGAAGAAGCACACACAGCTCGGCCGTGGCGGACGCCATGGTAAGACTTCAGGCCGCGGAGGCAAGGGTCAGACAGCTCGCGCTGGTAACAAGCGCCGCCCACAGATGCGTGACGTAATCAAGAAGCTCCCAAAGCTTCGCGGTTATAAGTTTGCGTCTATTGAAAAGCCATCAGTCCCAGTCAATCTTTCTGCTCTTGAAGCAGCATTCGCAGCAAAGGACTCTGTTACTCCAGAGATACTCGTTGCAAAGAAAGTTGTTAAGACAAAGAACGGCAAGACTCCTGTTGTTAAAATTCTTGCAACGGGTACGCTTACAAAGGCGCTCACTGTTTCAGGATGCCTCGCTTCTGCAGCTGCAAAAGCTGCGATCGAAAAAGCAGGTGGTACAATTGCCTAATCGCTAGTTCTCACATTCATATGAATACTTTTACTCGAAAGCTCAAGATTGTTTGGAAAGATCGAGCGCTTCGCACTCGCATCCTTATCGTACTCGGATTGCTTGTTGCGTTCCGTCTCCTTGCGGCTATTCCAGTTCCAGGAGTCGACCACGCACGTCTTGCTTCATTCCTTGAGAACAACCAGTTCTTCGGTATCTTGAACATCTTCTCTGGTGGTGGACTTTCAACGCTCTCTATTATGATGCTCGGCGTTGGTCCATATATTACGTCTTCTATCATCATGCAGCTTCTTACTATGATGGTGCCGTCACTTAAGGCGCTCTATCAGGAAGAAGGGGAGGCAGGACGCCGAAAGTTTGCTCAGTACTCACGCCTTATTACCGTACCGCTTGCGCTCTTGCAGGGATTTTCAATCCTCATCGTCTTGCAGCGACAAGGAGTACTCAGTGCACTTTCTCCATTTGGATTTGCGACAGCTTTGATCACGATCATGGCCGGCTCACTCTTCCTTATGTGGATCGGTGAAGTAATGACGGAGTTTGGTATCTCAAACGGTACATCAGTTATTATCTTTGCAGGTATCGTCTCAGCACTTCCAACACACATCGGACAGTTCTTCTTTACATTTGATGTGTCACAGATCCCGTTCCTTATTCTCTTCCTCGTACTCGGACTTCTTCTTATCGCAGCTGTTGTTGTGATCACGGAAGCAGAACGTCCAATTCCCGTGACGTATGCTCGTCAGGTACGCGGTGAGACGACAACTAGTGGCGGCGTGTCTACATACGTACCACTTCGCGTGAACCAGGCCGGTGTGATCCCAATCATCTTCGCACTTTCAATCTTGCTCCTTCCGCAGCTTGTAGGAAATCTCCTCTCGCTCACGCATAAGGCATGGATGCTTTCTCTTGGAAAGGCGCTCACAAGCTTCTCTCAGACAACATGGCTGTACTCGATCATCTACTTCGTGCTCGTCGTTGTATTCACATACTTCTACACGGCCGTTACATTTGATCCACACGCTATGTCTGAAAATCTTCAGAAGGGTGGTGCGTTCATTCCAGGCATCCGTCCAGGGCAGGCAACAGAAGAATACCTTGGTCGCATCGTCTCTCGCATTACGCTTGTTGGCGCGCTCTTCCTCGGTGTTATTGCAGTCCTTCCGCTCATCGTTCGCGCAGTCACTGGCATTACAGCCATTGCGCTCGGCGGTACGGCAATGCTGATCGTGGTCTCTGTTATTCTTGATATCATCAAGAAAATCGACGCCCAGATCTCAATGCACGAATACTAAGAAAATTAAGAAGCGTACTCGCGACTGTAATTTTCTTAACCCTGTTAAATCTTTTGTTTATAAAAGAACATTCGCATAGTAGGGCGGATGTTCTTTTTGTTTAGTTTTGGTCCCATCAGCAATTTATTGATTATTTATTAAAATTATGCGAATGTTATTTAACAGGGTAGCGATTTTCTAATCGCTCTCGCTCAAGAA
>CAYTCQ010000035.1:0-6545 GCA_964436485.1 uncultured Candidatus Saccharibacteria bacterium
TCATGTGAGGCAGTGATGCCTTCGACGATGCGCTTTACGTCTTCCATACTATGGATTTCTTTCTGAAGCTCGGCCAGTGTCTCGTTTGAGATATCGAGTCCACCTTTTTTAGATTGTTCAGCAAAAGAGATTTCTTTGTATCTACTCCACGCGCGCTCAAGACTTGCATGTGATGCCATATACACGACAGGCTGGTAGCCTTCGCGGGCAAGATCGTCGATGAAGACTTTTGTTTCTGGTTTTTCTGGCGAGAGCACCGCAACATGTGCCTCTCGTCCAAATATTTTAAACGGAGCTACTTCAAGACGACGCGCGTCTTCTTCTGAGATGATGCGGAGTGCCTCGTTTTGGATGTTTGTGGTTGAAAGGTCTACGTAAGGGAGGTGGTATCGAGACTTGGCGAGGGTCTCAGCAAGCACCTCTTCTTCCTGAGCTTTGAACTCGTCTATTTTCCTATCAATTTTGTCGTCGTAGTCTTGTGTCATATATGTAAAAGCATTATAGCGTACAAACAAAAGAGGTGCGATGGCCTCTGGGAGGGGTACTTGACTTTTTGTACAGAATGTTATACAATGCGCCAAATTTGTAACCATATTCTTTAACTATATAAATGTTTGTTTAATGAAAAAACTACTCACTTTTTGCCTGTGTTTGACACAGGTCGGGCAGATTTTCGCCCAAGATTTTAAAGCAAAGTCATTTGGTGAGCCTAAGCCCAATCATGAGTCGTTCACACTCGCAGAAATGCGGTCAAATTCGCGTTTACGGGGAGATACAATGGCGTATTTCCAAGAAATTGCGAACACAATGAACGAACAATTGATGTACTTGCCGCAGGCGCGCCTCATTGGCAGAGATGTCATCAATGTTCCACTCTTGAATAAAGATGGTACATGGCAGATGTATAACATCGAAAAGATTACTGCTGATGAAGCTGCAGATTACTGGTATGAAGACATGATCTCGATTTATCTTTCTACAGATTCTGTATACACAAAAGCAAAAAGCCCGTACGGAGCGATCCCGTTTAATCGCAAAATCAGAAACGGCGAGTGGTTTATGGGTATGTATTTTGATCGCATTATCCAATTGGAAAATGTGAGCAGTCAGTACATATTCAACGGAGCGGCATCAACATGCCAGAATCCTCTGCAGGGACGAATGGTTTCATATCCTGTTGGACAGACGCCTTATTTTCCGCAAACAAACACTGTTTCTAAAAAACAAGCCTTCAATTTTAATGAGCCGGTTAAGAATGAATTTCAAAATGTAAATTCATTTAATAACAATTATCCGTTGCCTCCTCCGCCAAAAGAACGAAAGTATCTTGGGTGGAAAATTGCAGGTGTTACCGTTGGTGTTGCCACTGTCGGCACAATTGCGTATCTCGTCTGGCATAACAATCAGCCACATGATGCACAGCCTGCTCCTCAGCAGCCGCAACAACCACAACAGCCGAGCTACTCGGCCACAAATCCAAGTGGTCCATTGTAGTAACAAAAATTCTGGGCGACAGAACATCGTCGCCCTCCATTTTTAGTTCTTAATCTCGATTGAGGACTAAAAGATGTAGGTCACTATTATAAAAAATAAATTAGTAGCAAGTTTTATGTATATCACTATGAAAAACAAAATTCTCATGAGTGTCGGAATCATTGCAGTCGCTGCGATGTTCTTTGCTATTGCTCCAGCAGGTGCTCAGGCAGCTGTGTCGTGGAACGATGGCGCTCTCATGTCAAAGGGCAATGTTCCAATGCCATGTTCGACAGTTACAATCGGTAACTCATCAACAGGACAGAACGGTTCATCAACGTGCTGGGGTCCATCTATTAGTGCATCAGCAGGGGATACGATCAAAGTTCGTATCAACTACGTCAACACCGGCTCAACAGCAGCCGCCGGCTCGATGCTCTATTTGAACGCGCCATCAGGCACTTCAAATTCATTTACATTCACTGGCTCAGTTTCAGGTGGTGGAGCGCAGGCAAATGGCTCAGCGTCTGTCTCAATCAATGGTGCCGCGCAGTCACTCACATATGTGGGCGCGCAGTGGTATCCTGAACATGCAACACAGGTTCAGACAGCATCTGGATCTCCAGCATCTGGTTTTTCAATCGGCACGATTGGAACATGGGATACATGTCCTACAAACGAGATCTACTGTCACTCAGGGTATATCATCGCGACATATCGCGTGAGTTCAAACAGTAACCCAACATCTACTTGTGCGATCACATCTTTTAGTGCCAACCCATCTCAGGTTTCTTCAGGAAGTGCCTCATATCTCTCATGGAACACTTCAAACTGTACAAACGTCTCAATCTCAGGTGGCTCACTCTACGGTGCCCAGCCAACATCTGGCACAACTTCTACAGGAGCACTCTCAACAAGTACAACATACACACTCACTGCATCTGGCCCGTCTAACACAGACACTCGCCAGACAACAGTGACTGTCACAAACACTCCTCCACCATCTACATGTGCAATCACAAGCTTCTACGCGACGCCGACATCAGTAACATCTGGTCAGGCTTCAACACTCGTGTGGAATACATCAGGCTGTACAACGGCTTCACTTTCAGGCGGCGGTATTAGTGACACACGCCTTGGTGGCTCAACATCAACAGGTCCACTTTCAAATGGTACTTCATACACACTTACTGCATCGTCTGGATCAAACACAGTCACGCAGACAGTCTTTGTATCAACAGTACAGACTCAGCAGTGTGCAATCACAAGCTTCTACGCAACACCGACACAGGTAAATTCTGGAGCAAGTTCAACACTCTACTGGACAACAAACGGCTGTACATCAGCTAACGTGTCTGGTTCAGGTGTGTATTCATCAAATCTTTCAGGATCTGTATCAACGGGTTCTATCTATGGAACAAATACATACACACTCACTGCTTCTGGAACAAATACAGTTTCTCAGACAGTAACTGTTACAGCGACAACACAGAACAATCAGTGTTCGATTGTGACATTCTACGCGTCACCAACAAACATCCCATCAGGCAGTAATACGACTCTCTACTGGACAACAACCGGCTGTAACACAGCGACAGTATCTGGTAACGGCGTGTACTCATCTGCACTTTCAGGCTCAGTACCAACAGGCGCTATCTACGGAGTAAACAGTTACACGCTCACTGCATATGGCTCAAATACAGTCACACAGACAGTGGCAGTATCTGCAGGTCAGAACAACCAGTGTTACATCAATAGCTTCTACGCATCACCAACAACAGTTTCTTCAGGTGGAAGTACAAACATCTACTGGAGTACTTCAGGTGGTAATGGCAACATCGTTGTCAGTGGCCCGGGTGTCTACTCAACACAGTCTTCAGGTTCTACAAACACAGGCCCTATCTACAACACAAGTACCTACACAATCACAGGAAACTGCGGATATGGATACTACGGCAACAACATCAACCAGACGATCACTGTCACTGTTGATTCACCAACAGGCGTAACTCCTGTGACAACTGTGCCAACAAACATCGGCTCAAGTTCAGCTCGTCTCAACGGATTTATCCAGAGTCTTAATGCAAATCAGTATCAGAACGTGAGCGCGTACTTTGAATATGGTACAAGCGCATCACTTGGCTCTCAGACAAGCGGTCAGTCTGTAAACACAAACACGCTTACAAACTACTTCGACACAATCTCAGTCTCTCCAAATACAACGTACTACTACCGTGCAGCAGCAATTGCAAACGGTATTACATACCGCGGATCAATCGTTTCATTCACAACTCCAGGCGTAACAGTCATCAACACAAACACGAACACAAATACAACTGTTACAACAACGACAACAAACACAAATGTAAATCGTCAGGTCCTTTATGGAACAGGCGGTGGATCACCACTCGTTATGCTCGACATCAACAACCAGCTTCAGACATTCATCGTTGGTGGTCAGGTACAGCAGGGCTTTGGTCAGTTTGGAACAATTGGCAACTCTCAGGTGGTCTACGCAGGTGACACAATCACGTACTACGTACACTACAAGAACATTTCAAACGTAAGCCTTACAAACGCAGTTCTCAACGTCGTGCTCCCAGTAGATGTTGCGTTCAAGCAGACAACGCTTGGAGTGCTTACAACAAACAACACAGTTGCAGCATCTCTTGGAACACTTGCTCCAGGACAGGAAGGTGCAATCACAATCGCAGTTGAAACAAGTCCTACAGCAGTTGCGGGTACAACTCTTGTTGCAACAGCAACACTCGCGTTCACAACACCATCTGGTGCTCAAGATAGTGCAGTAGCGTATGCGCTTACAACAATCGGCACACGCACTTCATCACTTGCAGGTCTTGCGCTCTTCGGCTATGGATTCTTCCCAACAACACTCATTGGTTGGATCATCCTCCTCGGCCTCATCGTTATCATCATCCTCATCGCTCGTCATTACTATTACCGCCGTCCGACAACTGTTGTGTACAACAACAATAATCACGGTCCGAGTGATATGCATCACTAAGAGCAGGTGATCGGTTCTAGGTGTTAGGTTTTAGCTAGACACGCCCCGCTTTCCGTAGGAAAGCGGGGCGTGTTAGTATCTGAACGTATATGCAAAAAACTTTCTCCCAAAACGAAATACCGGAAGTTGCGCGTGAGGTTTTACATTTTTTAACACCACACACCACAAACCAAACAGCAACCATCGCTGCTCTTTCTGGCGACCTCGGAGCAGGGAAGACAACACTCTCGCAAGCGATTGCTCGCGAGCTCGGCGTGAAAGAAAATGTCATCTCTCCAACATTTGTCATTATGAAGATCTATGAGCTTACAGGAAAGAAGTGGAAGCACCTTATACATATAGATGCATATAGGCTTGAGTCGGGAACAGAGATCCAAAAACTCGGCTGGCAGGAAATGATTGCTGACCCCAAGAATCTCATCCTCATAGAATGGCCCGAAAAAGTGGCCGATGTGATGCCTCCAAATGCTCACAAAATAAGCCTTATGCACAAAGGGGACGATATGCGCCACATCACGTTATCTATTGACTAATACATTTTTCAATGTAAAGTAGTTAGAACCAAATTATTTAAAATATGAGACGTCTCAATCTCTTAAGACTCTCTCTTTGGACTTACATTGCAGGAGGTTGTGTTATTGCCGCGCTATCAATTTTGGTGCCACTCGGCATTGAAAGGTTGTTTTGGGGAACAGAAGAATCCGTTTATACAACACAATATGTATTCGGTGCCTACATGGCATTTTTTCTTATTGTGCTAGGTATTTTTATACCTATAATACGTTGGTTTTTCGGATCACTTAAAAGAACACATACACACCCCATTGATGTTTTTCTCACGTTTGTTATTTTTGTTGCATCGGCGGTGCCACTTATTCTTATTGTTGCTGTAACTATTCCAGCTTTACGTTCAAAGCGTTTAGCTCGTTATAAGTATCGTATTTATAACTTCACCGCGTCGGCCAGCCTGTTTCTTGCAGGGGCTCCTCTACGGTATTACGGATATGTTCGCAAAAAGAAAGATGGTCCTGTTTTTATAATCATCAACCACTCAAATAGTATTGTTGATTATATAGGTGGTACATTGTGTGCCGGCACAGAACCGTTTACTGTTCTTGCGGGTGCCAATCTTGGGTATAACACGAGCACCTTTGGTGATTGGATAATATCTAAAACAATTGGACCAGTCGTGAAAGAACATGCAATCGCGATCAACAGGGATGACCCAGCCTCGCGTGTGGCAAGTACACGGGCGATGATTAAGGCAATTGATGAGAAGAAAAACATTGTGGCTTTTCCAGAAGGAACACGACTTCAAGTTGCTGATATGGTTAAAAATGGAACCATACTACAACCATTTCAAGACGGGGTTTTCTATGTTGCATGGAAGAAAAAAGTCCCAATTCAGCCTGTTGTTTTTGATTGGCCTATGATTTGGAGAGGGAAGAATGATCCGCGTTTTGGTTTTAGACCAACAACAGTACAAGTTCATCTTGGTGAGCTTGTAGACCCAACGCAATTTTCTTCCGTTGAAGAATTAAGAGACCATTGCTGGAACATTATGTATGGCAAGCTCAAAGAGTCCAAAAGAGTTCAAAAGTTTCTAAGTACATTTTAAAAGCCCCGAAATCGGGGCTTTTTCTTTTTGTCTGCAAGTCGGTATACTGCACATATGCCAAGCAAAGCTCCAAAAAAGAAGGCCGAACAAAAAGACCAAAAACGTCTTATTTTGCTTGATTCTCACGCCATAATCCATCGTGCCTACCACGCCCTGCCTGACTTCTCCAATTCAAAGGGCGAGCCCACAGGCGCCCTCTACGGCATCGCTGCCATGCTCATGAAGATCGTCACAGATCTGAAGCCGGACTATATTGTGGCTGCTTATGATCTCCCAAAGCCGACATTTCGCCATGAGGCATACGAGGCGTATAAAGGCACGCGCGTAAAAACAGACGAAAATCTCGTTGCTCAGCTTCAGAGCTCCCGTAAACTTTTTGAAGCATTCAATATTCCTATCTACGACGCTGCTGGATTTGAAGCCGACGAT
>CAYTCQ010000036.1:0-6352 GCA_964436485.1 uncultured Candidatus Saccharibacteria bacterium
GTCTCTTCGACGAGCGCATCTTCGGTCCAGAAAAGGACTACGAATGTTACTGTGGAAAGTACCGACGTATTCGCTACAAGGACATCGTGTGTGAAAAGTGTGGCGTTGAAGTCACTCGCTCTATCGTGCGCCGTGAGCGCATGGGCCACATCGAGCTCGCATCTCCAGTAGCGCACATCTGGTTCCTCCGTGGCGTGCCTTCTCGCATGTCTATCTTGCTCAACATTACTGCAACTGATCTTGAGAAGGTTATCTACTTCGCAGGTTACATCATCGTAAAGGTCTATCAGGAAGAAAAGGAAAAAATCTTGAAGGGTCTTGAGACTGAATACAAGACAAAGGTAAAGTCTGCAGCTGACGAAGATACAAAGCAGAAGCTCAAGGAGCTCATCACAGCAGCCAAGAAAGAAATCAACGAAATCTACGAAGGAAAAGTTCTTTCTGAAATCGCGTACCACCGCTACTCACTTAAGTACGGTACATGTTTTGAAGCATCTATCGGTGCAGAAGCTATCTACTCAGTCCTCAAGAATCTTGACCTCAAGAAGCTTCAGGAAATCTCAGAGTCTTCACTCGAAAAGGCTTCAGCTATCGAACGTGAAAAGCTCGAGAAGCGTCTTTCGCTCATTCGCTCAATGATCGAATCAAACATTCGCCCAGAGTGGATGTTCCTTACAGTTATTCCAGTTATCCCACCAGCACTTCGCCCAATGGTGGCTCTTGATGGTGGCCGTCACGCAACATCTGATATCAACGACCTCTACCGTCGTGTGATCAACCGCAACAACCGTCTCGCAAAGCTCAAGGGTATTGGTGCGCCAGACGTTATCTTGCGTAACGAAAAGCGTATTCTTCAGGAAGCAGTAGACGCGCTCATCGACAACTCAATCGCTCGTCAGAACGATTCTGTGGCGATGAATCAAGCACAGCGTCGTGCTCTCAAGTCTCTCTCAGACAACCTTAAGTCTAAGCAGGGTCTCTTCCGTCAGAACTTGCTCGGTAAGCGCGTTGACTACTCAGGCCGCTCTGTTATCGTTGTTGGTCCAAACCTCAAGCTTTCACAGTGTGGACTTCCAAAACACATGGCGCTTGAACTCTTCCGCCCATTCGTGATCTCAAAGCTCATCGAGCGCGAGCACGCATACAACATTCGTGGAGCAAACCGTCTCATTGAAGATGGTATTCCTGAAGTGTGGGCAATCCTCGAAGAAGTGATCAAGGGTAAGTACGTGCTCCTCAACCGTGCTCCAACACTTCACCGTCTCGGTATTCAGGCCTTTACTCCTGTTCTTATTGAAGGAAACGCGATTCAGGTACACCCACTCGTGTGTGCGGCCTTCAACGCCGACTTCGACGGAGACCAAATGGCCGTCTATCTTCCACTTTCAAAGGAAGCACAGAGTGAAGCTCGCGAACGCATGGCTTCTGACAAAAACATTCTTAAGCCACAGAACGGTGAGCCGATCGTCTCAGCAAAACTTCTCGACATTACGCTCGGTTGTTACTGGATGACAAAGCTCGTTCAGGGTGAAAAAGGCGAGGGTATGATGTTCGGTACTCCAAATCAGGCAATTACGGCGTATGATTTCGGTGCCGTGTCACTCCGCGCAAAGATCAAAGTGCTTGGAACAGACAAGCCAAAGTACGCACAGTTTAATGGTCAGCCATTTGAAACAACTGTCGGCCGTATTCTCTTCAACTCAATTCTTCCAGAAGATTTCCCATTCCTTAACGACACGATTTCACAGAAGCGCATCAACACGCTTATCGATGAATTCATCATGCACTACGGTATTGCAGAAATGCCAGCCATGCTCGACAAGATCAAGGCATTCGGCTTCACATACAGTACTCGTTCTGGTGTGACATGGGGCGTGGACAACGTCCGCGTGCCAGAAGGCAAGAAGGCAATCATCGAAGCAGGACGCGCAAAGGAATCAGAAATCATCAACCAGTGGAGCGAGGGTCTTCTTTCTGAAGAAGAAAAGTACCGCAAGGTGATTGAACTCTGGGAAAATGTAAAACGTGAAATCGAAGGTATCATTCCTGCAACGCTCGATCCAAACGGCTCTGTCTCTGACATGGTTACGTCTGGCGCCCGCGGATCGATGGGTAACATCACGATGATGGCAGGTATGAAGGGACTCATTCAGGGTCCAACAGGACGCATCATCGACTTCCCAATCACGACAGCCTTTAAGGAAGGTCTTTCTCCAATCGAATACTTCATTACAACGCACGGATCACGTAAGGGTCTTGCCGACACGGCGCTCAACACTGCGAAGGCCGGATACCTCACACGCCGTCTCGTAGACGTTGCGCAAGATGTGGTGATTACTGAAGCAGACTGCGGAACAAAAGATGGAAAGTGGATGCGTAAGGACAATGTGCTTGGTATCGATATTCCTCTTGCAAAAACAATCCGTGGCCGCGTGCTCGCAGCAGATCTTAAAGATAAGGATGGAAATGTTATTCACAAGCGTGGCTTCCTCGTAACAAGGGAAGAAGGTCTTAAGATCGAAGCATCTGGTATTACAGAAGTCTTTGTACGCACACCGCTTACATGTAAGACAGCATACGGTATTTGTCAGATGTGTTACGGTCTCGATCTCGGACGCAATGCGCTCGTAAAAGAAGGTGAGGCTGTCGGTATCGTTGCCGCACAGGCCATCGGTGAACCAGGAACACAGCTTACACTCCGAACCTTCCACGCCGGTGGAGTTGCGGGTGTGGACATCACGGCTGGTCTCCCACGTATCGAAGAAATCTTCGAACGCCGTTTGCCAAAGAACCCAGCTGTTGTTGCGCATGAAGATGGCACAGTCATCGACGTTCGCGTCAACGCAACTGAGCGCGTCATTGTCGTACTCCACGATACAAAAGTGGACGGCAAAGCAAACGAAACTGAGTACACACTTCCTCCGCACCGTATTCCAACAGTGAAGAAGGGTGAGAATGTGAAGAAGGGCGATCTTATGACTGACGGTTCTGCTGACATTGCTGAAATCAACAAGTACGGCGGACGCGAAAAGGCAGAAGAATACATCATTCACGAAATCAACAAAGTGTACGAACTTCAGGGTGCATCTATCTCACGCAAGCACATCGAAATCATCATTCGTCAGATGTTCTCACGTCGCAAGATCAAGGACGCAGGTGAGACAAGCTTCTCTCCAAGTGAAATTGTTGAAGCAGGCGAGCTCATCGAAGAGAACGCACGCGTAGAAGCGCTTGGCAAAGACAAGGCAACTGCAGATCAGATCGTTATCGGTATCTCTGAAACAGCTCTTACGACAAAGTCATGGCTCTCAGCTGCGTCATTCCAGAACACAAACCGCGTGCTTATCACAAACGCTGTTCGCGGCGGTGTAGATACACTCCGTGGTCTTAAGGAAAACGTCATCATTGGACGCCTTATCCCAGCTGGTACTGGATTTGAAGCTCGAAAGAACACTCAGTCAGAAGAAGTTTCTGAAGAAGAATAGTGCGATCCGATCCGCTCGCTACGCGAGCGGATCGTGTGCGGTGCGTCTAACGTGCGACCATTCTTCTCATGTCATCATCTGTCGAACAAATCAAAGAACGACTCTCTATTGTTGACGTTGTTTCTTCGTACCTGAAACTTGAAAAGTCAGGCCAGAACTACAAAGCAGTCTGTCCGTTCCACAGTGAAAAGTCTCCATCATTTTTCGTATCACCAAGCCGAAGCAGTTATTACTGCTTCGGCTGTGGTGCGAAAGGAGATATTTTTACGTTTGTTGAACAATTTGAAGGACTCGATTTTAAAGGCGCGCTGGCAGTCCTTGCAGGACGTGCAGGCGTGACGCTTGAGCCGTATCGTGGCACCGATCCAAAAGAAAAAAGTGAGAAAGACAGACTCTTCGAGCTCATGCAGGCTGCGGCTACGTTTTATCAAGAGCAATTTTCTGCAAATACTGAGGCGCAAGAGTACGTACTTGGCCGTGGCGTAACAAAGGAAACGATCCATGCATTTCGTATTGGATTTGCTCCCGCCGAATGGCGAGGACTTGCAACTGCAATGCGCGCAAAAGGTTTTACTGATGCGGAGCTTTTGTCTGCCGGTCTTGTAAAACGACCAGATGAAAATCCGAGTGGAGATGTGTACGATCGCTTTCGTGACCGCGTCATGTTTCCGATTGCAGATACTGGTGGCCGTGTGATCGCATTTTCCGGACGCATACTTCATGACGACGGATCGGGCGTGCAAGGCAAATATATCAACTCGCCAGAAACTCCAATATTCAAAAAGGGAAGTACACTCTACGGACTCGACAAAGCAAAGTTTGAAATCAGACGACGCGATAGTGCAGTCCTTGTCGAAGGTCAGATGGATCTCGTGCTCTCGCATCAGGCAGGATTTACAAACACTGTTGCATCAAGCGGTACTGCGCTTGGCGACTCGCTTCTTGCTGATGAAGGCAAAGGCCTTCTTTCTGGACTTGGCGCAGTGCATGCACTCTCAAAAAATTTGATCATTGCATTTGATGCCGACAAGGCCGGACTTCGTGCCGCAGGTCGTGCTGAGAAAATCGGTCTCGGTCTTGGCATGAATGTCAAAGTTGCCAAGCTTCCAAAAGGCATGGATCCAGCTGATGTTATTCGCACACAAGGTCCTGAAGCATGGACGAAGATTCTTGCGCACGCAGAACACATCGTCCTGTGTTATCTCGAAGTGCTCATGGAACACCCGCTATCTGATCACGCTCGCATGCGCGCTATTCGCGATCGCATCTTGCCGTACGTGGCAGTGATGCCGAGCGCTGTTGAGCGAGCACACTTTGTCCGCGAGATACACAAAAAGACAGCCATCCCCGAAGAAGCACTTCTTGAAGATGTGGCGCGCCTCTCGGCTGAAGAAAAGAAGAAAATAGTTCCTGCTTCAAAAAAAACCGAAACAGCACCTACTGCTCCATCTCGTAGTACGCGCATTCAAGATAGACTTTTTGGTATTCTCTTTTGGCAGGAATCTATGCCAGAGCCAGAAATAGATCTATCAGTCCTTACAAAACGCCTCTCTGAAATTCTGGGCGCAGAAGCCTACCACACACGAATCGACATTCCACCTGATAAAAAAAGCGAGCATATATTTGAGGTCGAAATGCTCTATCAAAATCAGAAGCATTTGCATAAAGAAATGGAAGAGCTTCTCGACAACCTTGAAGAAGAAACATTATCTGCTAGACTAGAAACTCTGATGACCAAACTCTCGCAAGCAGAGCAATCGTCCGATAGTGAGGCGCTCCAGCATCTTCTCCAAGAATCACAATCGATAACCACTCGTCTCAATTCCATTAAAACGCGTCGACATTTGCATCAATAATCATCTCTTATCAATTTTTACACACTCGTTATATGCCAAACAAAAAGAACGCAAAAAAAGCTCCAGCAAAAAAGAAAGTCGTAAAGGCAAAAAAGCCTATGAAGAAAGCTGCTCCAAAGAAAAAGGTAGTCGCTAAAAAGCCTGTCAAAAAAGTAGTCGCAAAAAAGAAAGTCATAAAGGCTAAGAAGCCCGCTCCAAAGGCTGCTCCAAAAGTAAAGAAGCAGAAAGGCCACCTCGTATCTCGCGCAATGTCTGCGCGCACAAACGTCTCGAAGAAGCCACAGAAGGGCAAGGGTATGACAAAGGAACAGCGCGCCGACGACTTGGTCCTCAAGGGCAAGAAGCGTGGATTCATCACGTACGATGAAATTCTTCGCCTGTTCCCAAATATCGAGCAGGATATTTTGTTCCTTGATGAGCTCTACGAAAAGCTCACAACTGCCGGTATTGATATTCTCGAGGGAGGCAACTTGCTCGACATCGACTCAATCGAAGCTGAGATGAAGGGCGAGAAGGGTGATGGAAGCTACGACTCAATCCAGATCTACCTCAAAGAGATTGGTCAGTACCCACTCATTCAGGCCGCTGAAGAAAAGGAGCTCGCAAAGCGTATTCAGGCAGGTGACAACGAAGCAAAAAACTTGCTCGCTCGCGCCAACCTCCGTCTTGTGGTCTCTATCGCAAAGAAATACGTAGGCCGTTCAAGCGACCTTACACTTTTGGACCTTATTCAGGAAGGAAACCTCGGTCTCTTTAAGGCTGTTGAAAAATTCGACTGGACAAAGGGCTACAAATTCTCAACATATGCGACATGGTGGATTCGTCAGAGTATCACTCGCGCGCTTGCCGACCAGTCACGCACGATCCGTATTCCAGTGCACATGGTGGAAACTATTTCAAAATACAAGCAGGTCTACCGCCGTCTTGCGCAGGATCTTGGACGCGATCCACTCGCAGAAGAAATCGCAGTGGAGATGGGTATTGATGTAGAAAAGGTACACGTCATTGAAA
>CAYTCQ010000037.1:0-6314 GCA_964436485.1 uncultured Candidatus Saccharibacteria bacterium
GTGCGAAACATTACCAATTTTGAAAATAGGTGCGAGCTTGGTAAAATAGAGACACACTATAAAAAATCCCTGATACCAGGGATTTTTTATAGTGTGCCGAGGCAAGTGAACTGCTTCACTTGCTTGAGAGGACTTGAAAAGCTTTTCGTTATAAACGAGGAGCTACGCTCCGAGATTATCGAAAAGGTGTACAGATCCTGTAAGGATCAAGTCCTTGGCATTTTCCCCTTATTTTACAAGGCTTTTTTATTACATCTCTACCTTGACTTTTTGTTAAAAATGGTGTATAATTGGTCTAAATTCGAAAATAATATGGTTCGGCCCAAAAGTTGAACTCCATCATATATTTCTCTTCCCTCTTGTGGCCTGTCGCCCTCGAGAAAGATTCACAAATTCGTTAACAAAATTAAATAGATAGAAACACAATGGACAAAGTAATCACGTCTCCTTATTGGACACTAAATCACGTATTAGGATGGATAATTCTATCCCTACTCTTCGTTGGTATGAACTGGGCACTCTTTAGCAGAGCCCGACCAACTGACAAAACGGCACCTGACTACGAAGAAAACTTGAGTCGATATTGGCAACGAGCAAGCTGGACATTTCTACTCCCTGCATATCTGGGTGTTGCAATATCTTCATACTTTTTGTTAAGCGACACAGATTTTCTCCTGTACGAAGACTGGAACCTACACATTACCGCCCCAATGCTTGCTGCACTGACATGGATCATTCTGATTAAACCAATCAAAATGTTCATTAAAGTGCACTCTCCTATTGAAATTGGTCTCTATGTCTTCTGGGGTACACCACTCTGCTACATTCGTAACGGACTGTGGGTACAAATTCCAAAAGCTGTTACTTTATTTTTGGTAACAACAACACAGAGACAAAAAGAGTATCCTACGGATTACTCAGGCAACAAGCCTCCAATTTCAATTTCAACTGGTGAAGTTGCAGATTTTCAAATGGATTTTGAAAATAAAAAAGCAACAATCACAACAAGCAAAAGGACGAACGCAACAGAAACTGAGCAAGGTGTATTACGTACTGTAATAAATCTTGTCATGAGTATCCGCATGACAATTCAGCTTGATCCTTCACTCCTTCGAGAAACTTTCAGGAAGTATGGTGAGTATTACATCAAGGCCGAAAAACATGCCGTGGGTTCTGGCGAAGAAGCAATGATTGATGAAATATTCAGTCAATTGTTTGACGAGGCATCGAGTGCTGCTGAAGCATACGGTCCTAAGCACACAGCCCATGACGTAATGACCAACCAGAAGCGTCTGAACAAGGATATGCAAACACATGTAGTAGAAGTATCTAAGCTATATGTAAAGGTGTTAAATGTTTCCGTTGTAAAAATCGACTATGATCCTGAAATCAAAAAAGCCTTGGACGACTTTACACAAAAAATACTGGAAACAAACGAGAAATTCTACGAGCAGGAAATGCAGATTAAAATTTACAGCCAAACAACAGAGGCTATGAAGAACAGAAAAACAGATCTTGGTATTGAGGGTATTGATATCCTAAACGCTGAAACATCGCTTCAAATATCCAAAAATGTTGGAAACTTGGTAGTGATCGCAGGCGGCGGAGACAGTTCTCTTGGTTCCCTACTTCAAGCTTCTATTGCAAACAACTTGGGTTCTAAAAAAGGAGGTCCAAATGGCGACTAAGTGGATAGCACTGTTTGTACTATTGTATATAGCACTACAGTTCTACGTAAAACCATGGCTGATAAAGGGCAACGCTCAAAAAGCAGCCAAGGCAAAACCCGCGACACCACACTCCGGTGACGCACACGCAACCGAAGATGGGCATGATACACATCACACAGAAGAAAAGGTTGGCGCAGGCACACAAATCCTACACTGGTTCATCAAAGTTTTGATCGGAGTTCCACTTGGAGCTGCGGTCATCGCTGGAATTTTCATCCTTGTTATGTGGGGCCTTGGTTGGTGTTTCGGTAAACTTGGCGATGCCATCAGTATCGGCCACCGCAACCAGACAGTGATCCATGTTGTGCCAAAAGTACCTGTTGTCCATGGTGATCGTGTCACAACGCTCACCCTTGAGCCAAATATGGAAAGCAAACGTGTATACGTTTTAAGCTGTGAACAGGTCACAGGCGTCTCACTTGATGACACAGTAACATTCACTGCCTACTACCCTGATGGCTCAGGTCCAGAAACACACACTGTATGGCCCGGACATCTGGAGCCCGTACGCAGAGAGGACAATATGTACTTCGTGTACATATGTCCCAAAAAAACAACCGTTACAATCACAAAAACATTTTATGATCAGTAACGATAGAAACAAAAAATAAAAAGCAAAAAGCCCGCGAATAACGCGGGCTTTTTTATTTTGTCTGTATATAGTTTAAGCTGACGGAATGTTCGGATTAGCGGGTACACCAAGTGTTGTTTCAATGAAGTGCAAGATCGCAAATACACCGATCATAATAAACATACCGATAATACCCCAGAGCATATGCTGACGGCCTGTCTCACGAGCCTCACTCTGATCAGCGTTCATAAGAAATTCAACGACGCCATAGAGAAAATATGCGAGTGCTGCTGCAAACATGAGCACAATAAGAGGATTTACCAAAAGACGGTTGACCTTGCCGACAAAACCTTTAATAGGAACAAGTGAGTCAACGGCATGTGCGGTAGGAATACCAAGATAGTCAAATATGTTCATAGGTGCATTATACAAAATAAAACACCCCCGCCGAAGCGGGGGTGTTTATAACAAAAACTAGAATGTTGGGAGCTGTCCAGGACCACCAGCGTTTGAAACGCCGAATGTTGAGAGGAGGATGTTTACCAATCCCCAAAGGCCAAGAATAACAGCAAAACCAATGATACCGTGGATCATCATACCGCGAGCATTTCCCTTTTCTTCTGAGTCAGAAGCAGTGATGAACTGAACGATACCCCAGATGAAGTATGCAACGGCACCAATGATGAGCACTGGAATAACAATCTTAATGATGTCGTAGATACGACAAATCACAGCGTCAACTGTCCCGTAGCGAGCTGATCCCACACACACAGTCTGGGCAAATACAGCAAGCGGAGAAAGAAGCGTGACCGCTGAAGCACCGAGGAACGCGAGTTTCTTTTTCATCTTGTAACTTAGAGTCCCGAACGTGGGACGACTACTACTAATGTTGACCTTTATAATTCTCTGCAAATTATAGCACAAAACAGCTTGTCCATACAGGACATGTGGATACTCTTTCCCTTATTTGATCGTCTTGTCGACCGGAAGAGATGGGAGCACATTACCCACATGGAATGTATTGCCGAGGATTTTTACAAGGCCCCAAATACTAAACATGACTGCAAGCGACACGATACCCCAGAGCATAAACTGTCGGCCTGTTTCGCGCGCTTCGCTTGAGTCGCCAGCTTGAATAAACTTCACTGCACCCCAAATAAAGACAAGCGTCGCAATAGCAAAAAGAAGCGGGATAATAGAGTTGAGTATCAGACAGGTGAAATATTTGATCACATCCCCTACCGTTGAGCCTCCCACAAGAATACCTCCTGAAAGACTCACATTTGCACAGTAGCCTGAAGAAGTAGACGTATTTGGATCAAGCGGGACCTGCGCAAATGCGAGAGCAGGAGCAAGAAGAAGGATCAGAGCAGTATTAAGTGCGAACAGAGTTTTTTTGATTGATTGCATATGTCTTTTAAAACTGACTAATAGTATTTCCGATGACTGTCGCAAACCCCTTTGCTCCGAGAATAATAGCGGCGCCAATAAGTGTGTACATGAGGGCCTTCTTGGCATCACCAAGCTTTTCAGAATTACCACGCGCCACCACAAAAAGAAATCCTGAGTACAACATCATGATCGTGACAACAGGCGTGAGAAGGAGCACAACGCCATCGAGTACTTTCACCATAAAACCATCGAGTGTACTTGTCTTAAGCGGATTTTGGAGCGTGATGTTGAGATTTGTTGGGGCATTAACTGTCGCCGTTGTTTGAGCATAGGCTGTAATGCTTGAAATAGTACTAAGGGCAATAATACTCACAACACCAAGAGAAAGGATAAACGAAAGTGTCTTTTTCATATGCTTACATTATACACTAGTAGAACGTTGGGAAAATGGTGTCATTGTAGCCAAGCTGCTGCATGACAAATTTGATAATAAGCCACGCCCCCATCGCGAGCAGAAGTCCGACAAGAGCCTTCGAGAATATACCCTTTGCTTTTGAGACTTGTTCTGTAGATCCCCCTGAAAAAAGTATAAGTACTCCGCCATACAAAAGCAGGCTTGTGGCGATAATCGGCGCGATCAAGAAGAGCAAGAAGTCGATGATATTGGTAAACAATTTCATCACGTCGCCGAAAGTACATGTCTGTGTCGTTGTCTTGCCATCCTCACTGACATCTACCCCACTGCATGGCACAAGCTTACCCACAAATGTTTTTGTTGGTACAGGTGCAGGGGTGTTTGAAGTTGGAGCTTTTTCAATCTTCGAAGCACCTTGCGCTGTCACAAAGCTATATACTTCGGTCTCCTTCTTTGTCTCACTTGGGTCAGAGCCCGTAATACGAACCGTGTAATAGTACTGCGTATCAGCTTTAAGACCCGAAAGTTTTGCCGAATACACGCCATCAGCAAGCGTCATAGAAGCATCGTTGTTCAGAGCATCTGTTGCCTGTCCGTAGTGAATAGAGAGGCCTTTAATACCAGCAAGATCAGGTACGGAAATTGTAGCTGAAGTTGAATCTACTTGTCCGATATATGGATTCACAACAATACTGATCGTCGTAAACGCGCGGATTCCAGAAAGCTGAACTCCACCTGATGTTTGTAAAAACGTGTCGTACGAAGTTTCAGGAGTAAGCCCTGTCACTTTTATAGTAAACGTACCGTCGGATTTTGCTGAGATTGGATAGACCTTACCGATAAGATCGGAGCTTGGTCCTACCCATATTCCACCTCCCATACCAAGCGAAGAGACTTTTCCAGAAATTGTCGCGCCAACTGCCGTAACTTTTTGTATTGAAAAATCAGCAAGCGGACTCTTCGTCATAAAGTTTGCAACACTTGTGACTGACTTGCGACCCAAAACAGGATCGACTGTTGCTACTTGATAGTAGTAGCGAGTATTTGGAAGCAAATTTCGAAGCGAAGCGCGAAAATGACCATCAGGACCAGCGATCAGAAATACTTGTCCGGGGAAAATCGTACGATCAGTACCGTACGTCACCATTGTCGGAGTGACAAGGAAACTCGCCATAACACCTTCAATCGTCGCGCTTGTATCGTATACCTGTACGCCTGTGACGATCACAGGCAATGTTGCCGTCGGAGTCGGATTTGCCTGCGCAAACGCCGCGCTTGGAAGAAGCAAGGAGAGGAGCACTATGACCTGTCCAAGAATTTTTTTCATATACAACTATTGTACTTTACTCAAAGCTGCAAACTGACTTGCTGCCTTACTAAGCGCCTGATCTGTCGGAAGCACACCTGAGCTTATATCCCCCACGAGCGTACTGAAAATAGAGCTTGAGACTTGTGGATCTGGATCAAACCATGGTCGCATCACAAGTGCTGCATTATAGAGAAGTGTTGCATACGGATCTGACACAGGCTTTGCCGCGAGTGTATCTCTGCGTACTGGCTGGAGTGCAAGCGTTGTCCCTACTTTTGTGTTGAGTGCGGATTCTGATTCAGCACTTACAAGAAGTGTAGCTGCCGTATACGAAAGCACCTGATTACTTGCTGCTTTTGGAATCGCAAGACCATAGAGTCTGCCAGTCGTAAGCGGTATAGGGCCAGACTGCGGAGGCATGACGACATCAAAATTGAGGTTTGGGTTTTGCGCGCGGATCGCAGGAAGCTCGCTCGCCGATCCAAAGTAGTACGCAAGTGTGCCACGCAAGAATGCGTCGCGATCTTGTATCTGTCCGGCATTCCACGAGTACACATTTTTTACAGGGTCAGAAAATGCCATATAGAAATTGAGTGCTTGTACGGCTGTGTCATTCTCAACACCCTGTGCTGTCGGGCCGAAATGCGTCACGATCTGCGAACCGGCCGTCGTAATGACGGGATTGTTGGCTTCAAGCAGAAGAAGTGCGATGATGTCTTTTGCGTGCGTAATATTTTTGAATGTGCCGAGGGCTGTCGCGCTCTGAGTGAGAGAAAGATCACTTTGTTTCTTCGTCAAAAGCGGTACTGAATCTGAAAAGGCAGTCCATGTACTCGGCACCTTCGCAAGACCTGCTCCGTCAGTGATGTCGCGATTGTAGTACATGACAATCGGATC
>CAYTCQ010000038.1:0-5574 GCA_964436485.1 uncultured Candidatus Saccharibacteria bacterium
ACTCCTGACCTCCTCTTTGCAAAAGAGGCGCTCTACCAACTAAGCTAAGGGCCCATATGATGGGAACGACTAGTATATTACCTTATTTTATAAATAATGCAAAACACCTACGATTTATCTGATATACTATTTCACATGTCATTTATCAATATATCCTTGATTGTCCTCGGCCTTGCGCTTTTTGAGATTGTCTCAAGTGTCGACAATGCCGTTATCAACGCCGAAGTGCTCCATACTATGTCGCCGAAAGGCAGGCGCTGGTTTATGCTCTGGGGCTTTTTGTTTGCGGTTATTGCGGTCCGCGGTCTTTTGCCGTGGATCATTGTCTTTGCGGCAAACCCGAGTCTCGGATTTATTGGATCTCTCACTGCCACATTTTCAAGCTCACCAGCCGTGGCAGAGACTATTGCGCAGTCATCACCAATCTTGTTTGCCGGTGGAGGTATCTTTTTACTCTTTCTATTCTTACACTGGCTCTTTCTTGAAAAGAAAAATGTCGGACTTAAAGGTGAGAAATTTTTCCATGCACATGGTGTGTGGTTCTATGCCTGTGTCTCAGTTATTCTTGCAGTTATTGTCTGGTATGCGCTTAAGACAAGTGCCATGATGGCCTTTGGTGCAGTGATCGGATCGACTGCGTTTTTCATCACGCACGGATTCAAGCAGAATGCGGAAAAAGCAGAGGAGCAACTTTTGAAAGGCGACAGTGTGAAGTCTGATCTTGCAAAGATACTCTACCTTGAGATTATCGATGCCACGTTTTCTATCGATGGCGTGCTCGGCGCATTTGCCTTTACGCTTTCAGTCCCACTCATCATCATCGGAAATGGTATCGGCGCATTCATTCTCCGTGAGCTCACACTCAAAAATGTAGACCGTATCAAGAAATATAAGTTTCTTAAAAATGGGGCAATGTACGCTATTGGTATGCTCGGCATTATCATGATGGTGGAAGCCTTTGGACACCATGTGCCGGAGTGGCTCTCACCTCTAGTAATGGTGGCTGTTATCGGATTCTTCTTCTGGAAATCAAAAAAGAGTATTGGGCAAGCAGTCGTGGAGATTGGTGGCTCACACTAAATTTTGACACGCTGTGTCAATAGTGCGGGATATATACAGGAGAGTATAATAAAAGTCTTATTATTTTTTGTATTTTAGGATTTTCTATAACCTAGAACCTAACACCTAGAACCTAATTATATGTCCAATCCATTTGAAAACGCACTCATGCAGCTCAAGCGCGCAGATGCAGTGCAGAAATTTCCAGACGCATTTATCAAACAGATTCAGCACCCAAACCGCGAAGTCCGTATCTCTATTCCTGTCGTAATGGACGACGGCAGACTTGAAGTGTTTGAAGGATATCGCGTGGAGCACAACAATGCTCGCGGTCCATACAAAGGTGGTATTCGCTATCATCAAGATACAGATATCAGCGAAGTGAAGGCGCTCGCATTTTGGATGGCACTTAAGTGTGCGGTGGCAAATATTCCGATGGGTGGAGGAAAAGGTGGTATTACTGTCGATCCAAAAAAACTTTCAAAGACAGAGCTTGAAAAACTTTCTCGTGGTTGGGCGCGTGGTATGGCTGACATTCTCGGGCCCAAAAAAGATGTGCCTGCTCCTGACGTAAATACGACTCCAGAGATCATGGGTTGGATGGTAGACGAATACGCCAAAATTTCTGGTGATACAACTGGTGCAACATTTACAGGCAAGCCACTCGATAAGGGTGGTAGTGCTGGACGTGGACCTGCGACAGGTCTCGGTGGCTACTATGTCTTCGACGCGCTTCGCTCAAACTATGGCGTACAAGAAGGCGCGAGTGTTGTCGTGCAGGGATTTGGAAACGTGGGAGGCAACGCGGCAGAAATTTTTGCCCAGCATGGGTATAAGATCATTGCCATGTCAGATTCAAAAGGTGGCGTGGTAAACGAAGCCGGACTTGATCTCAAAGCGCTTGAACAGTGGAAGAAAGATAACGGCACGCTTGCTGGCTTTCCAGGATCTCGCACTGTGACAAACGCAGAGCTTCTCGAGCTTCCGTGTGATGTGCTCATCCCAGCTGCGCTTGAAAATCAGATCACGTTTGAAAACGCGCCAAACATCAAAGCCAAGTTTATTCTTGAGCTTGCAAACGGTCCGATCACTCCAGAAGCTGATGAAATACTCTATGATCGCGGTATTCCAGTAGTCCCAGATATTCTTGCCAATTCTGGCGGTGTGACAGTCTCAACATTTGAATGGGAGCAAAATCTGAAGGGGGAGAAGTGGGCTGAAGCAGATGTATTTGCCAAGCTTAAAACTATTCTCGACGAAGAATCTAAGGTGATTCACGACAAATCAGTGTCTGCAAAGACCGACCTCCGCAGAGCCGCATTCATAATTGCACTCGAACGCATCTCAAAAGCGATGGGGTATTAATATATAAAATAGAAATGCCTCCGATTTTTCGGAGGCATTTTAATTAGGTATGTGTGTGAGTGTGTCCACACTTAGGGTTAGTGCATTTATAGTGGTGATGTCTTTCACCTTGGCCTGGAGTTACACCATCAGCTTTCATTGGTGACCAACAAACCCAACATATAGTCCAGGGCATTTTATCAGGTCTTGTTTCGTATAAACCGCAGTGGTTACAAGTCCTCGATTTCGTCACCTTTGTTTGCTCTAAGCCATCAAAGACCTTTTCTGGAAGCCAATCATGAGTACAGTTTTGTTGGAGGGCAGTTACATAACCTTGAAGCCGTTCAGCCTGCATCATTAACTGAGAAGTTGTGGCCTCCATTTGCTTTGTAACATCAGGAATGTCCATGCCTCCATTTAAAGTAGGGTATTTTTTGACAAGCTCCAAAAGTTTTGGAATGTCCTCGAATCTCATATTCATAACGTAGTATTTTGCGCAAATTATCATATGTAGCACTATGAGTCAATAAAGTTAAAATTAAGTCCAGTTAAACGTGCTATACTTTACCTGCATGGCTCTCAATCGAGCGAATAAAATCCAAATCATCAAATATGCTCCGCCACCGTCTGATTTGCCGGTGTACGGTTCTTTGCCTGCGGAGTCTGCGTCGTTCATCGGCCGCACCAACTATGTTGCCGCTCTTGAAGAAAAGAAATTTATTTTCGGTATCAAGCGTGCTGACCGCAGACGCCACTTGTATATTATCGGTAAATCTGGGGTTGGAAAGTCGAAACTACAAGAGCTTTTGGTGCGTCAGGACATTGCCTACGGTCACGGAGTATGCGTGATCGATCCACACGGTGAGTTTATTGAAGATATTCTCAACTTTATTCCCGAAGAGCGTATTGATGATGTATGTATTATTGATCCGTCAGATATTGATTTTCCTGTATCGTTCAATCCGCTCCAGAATGTCGATCCGACATTCAAACATCAGCTCACGCAAGGAATTATTGAAGTGCTCTCAAAACAGTTCGGTTCAAACTGGACACCGCGTCTTGAGCACGTCTTTCGTTTTACAACGCTCGCGCTTCTCGACTATCCGTACGCAACAATGCGTGGCATGATCTCCATGCTTACGGATCGCAACTATCGTCAGAAGGTGATTGAGTATATTCAAGACGACATGGTCAAGCGTTTCTGGGCGATTGAATTTGCGGATTGGTCTGAAAAATTTGATACAGACGCGATTATCCCGCTTGTTAACAAGCTCGGACAGTTCCTTTCAAACCCAATGCTCCGCAATATTTTTGGACAGAAGGAAAATCGCATCAATCTTGAGGAGCTCATGAATACGCGAAAGATTATTCTCATCAATCTTTCAAAAGGTAAGATTGGTGAGGAAAATTCGAGTTTCTTTGGATCGATGTTTTTGACGAAGATCAAGCAAGCAGGTATGGCGCGCGCCAAGCTCGACCCAAAAGATCGAAACGATTTCTACCTCTATGTGGATGAGTTTCAAAATGTGGTGACTGACACATTTGAAAACATTCTTTCAGAAGCTCGAAAGTACGGGATCAACCTTACCGTCGCGCACCAGTACATTGGTCAGCTCACAAAAAAGATTCAGAATGCAGTGCTCGGTAATGTGGGATCGATCATCTGTTTTCGTGTGGGTGGAGACGATGCTGTTACGCTTAAGCCAGAGTTTGCTCCGATCTTCGATATTAAAGATATGATCAATCTGGGTATCGGTGAGTTTTATATCAAGATGACGATCGACGGTGAGTCGTACGATCCATTTTCTGCCGAGTCTTTGAAAGTTCTTCCTGCTCCGTATGATTCAAACAAGGAGGCAATTATTGAAGCTTCTCGCGCAAAGTACGCCATGCCAGCAGGTGAAGCTAAGCGTCTTATCGATGAGGAGGAGTCTACTATCATCCGCAGTGCTCAAGAAAAGGCTGCAATTACAGGGGTCCATGTAGATACTTCGTCTGAGAACGTAGAACCTCTTATTTAGACTTTACAAAGTAGGGCAGAGGAGTAGTATCACCATTATATGAACTCGGAAACCAAAGTCTGTCAAAACTGTCATAAGGATTTCCTTATAGAGCCTGAGGATTTTTCGTTCTACGAAAAAATGAAGGTTCCACCACCGACATGGTGTCCAGAGTGCCGCATGATGCGCCGCATGGCATTTATGAATATTTTTGCTCTCTATAAGCGAGAGTGTGATAAATGCGGAGTTGTGACGGTCTCTATGTTCCATAAAGATAAGCCGTATAAAGTGTACTGCTCAAAATGCTGGTGGGCAGATGATTGGGATGGTACTGAATATGCTCTAGATTATGATCCTTCACGGTCTTTTTGGGACCAGTTTTTTGAGCTTCATACAAAGGTGCCGTATATGGCCGTCGATACTCTCTATCCATCACTCGTAAACACTCCATATACAAACTATTCTTCATATCTTAAAAACTGCTATGGTCTTTGCTACGCAGACTATTGTGAGAATTCTTCCTATTCAGAATTTCTAAATGGACTTCGTGACTCGTCTGACTGTTACCGCATAAAAGAGAGTGAACTACTCTATGAATGTGTAGGGATGCATAAGTGTTCTCGGTCGGCTTTTTCAGAGGAGTGTGATAGCTGTACAAGTGTGTATTTTTCAAAAAATTGTTTTGGTTGCACTGACTGCTTTGGCTGTATGAATTTGCGCAACCAATCATACTGTATTTTCAACAAACAGTATTCTAAAGAAGACTACTTTGCTTTTCTCAAAGAAGTTGATTTGAACTCATTCACTGACGTTGAAAAATACAAGAAACAGGCGCGCGAATTTTGGCTCACGAAACCTGTTCGTTATATGACAGGCAATAGTTTGAATGTGAATGTGTCGGGGGAATATATATATGAGTCAAAGAACACTCACGATGCATATATGGCAGGGGGAGCAGAAGATTCTCGTTATGTGCAGTGGCTTTCTGTTGCTCCGACAAAGGATGCCTACGACTACACCTGCTGGGGAGGCAATGCCCAATCTATCTACGATAGTTTTATCGCGGGACACAATTCTGCCCATGTCCGATTTTCGGGTGGCTGTTATCCAAATGTACTAAACGCTGAATATAGTTTCTATGCGTCTGGATGTAAAAATGTTTTTGGATGTA
>CAYTCQ010000038.1:5584-6256 GCA_964436485.1 uncultured Candidatus Saccharibacteria bacterium
ATCTCAAGAAAAAAGATTACTCCATTTTGAATAAACAGTATTCAAAAGAAGAGTACGAAAAATTGCGTGCAGATATCATTCAGAATATGAACAATCATCCATTTGTGGGTGCGGCTGGCCAAACATATAAGTATGGCGAGATGTTTCCGTTTGAATTTTCTCACTTTGGATACAACGAGACGATCGCTCAAGATTATTTTCCACTAGACAAAGAACAAGCAGAAAAACAGGGATCTCTGTGGTTTGAAGCTGACCACGGACAGTACACTCCGACAATAAAAGCAAAAGATCTACCTGATGTCTTTGATGGTAACGAATCTATTTTGAACGAAGTCATTCAATGCCAGTGTGGGCGATGCTACAGAATTATTGAAGCTGAACTTGTTGTTATAACCAAACTTGGGTTACCTTTGCCACGAAAGTGTCCAGAGTGTCGCAGAAAAGCTCGTTTTAGTAAGGTAAATCCTCCTCGTTTGTATGATCGCATGTGTGCTAAATGTAATAAGGATATAAAAACATCATATGCTCCTGATAGATCTGAAATTGTGTATTGCCAAGATTGTTATCAAAAAGAAGTCCTATAGCCTTGTGTAGACAAAGCTTGTATAATCTAAGGGTATGAATTTCCTCCCTGAGGGAGTTAGCTTTAATAAAAATATTACCTACCTCGCG
>CAYTCQ010000039.1:0-6210 GCA_964436485.1 uncultured Candidatus Saccharibacteria bacterium
GCCTCAGTGGCGCAACAAAATATTACGTTTAGTTTATCTGCAAACAGTGTGGATTTTGGATCACTTTCATCAAGTGCCACGCGCTATGCAACATCGAGTGCTGGAGGCTCGGCAAGTGAGCCGGGTGGGGGAGCGCACACTATCTCGGTCTCAACAAACGCAGGGAGCGGTTATACATTGACAGTCAGTGGTGCCACGCTCACGAGTGGCGCCAATACCATTACCGCAATTGGAGCAACGGCAGCAAGTCCTGCTGTTGGTACGAATCAATTTGGACTGAGAGCGACTGTATCAGGAGGGACGGGAACTGTGGTAGCTCCATATAATGACACTACTCCAAAATATGGATACGATACCAGTACACAGCCAGATGTACTTGCCACGGCTTCGGCGGGATCTACTGATACCTATACCGTAAACTACATAGCCAATATTTCCGCAACAAAACCGGCTGGCTCATATACTACAACGCTTACCTATATTGCGACTGCCTCATTCTAAAAGACCTTGAGTTTTCAACATGTGGGATTTTACACACGCATGTTCTCTCAGTGTATACTGTAGAAAGGAGTAACCTATATTAGCAATTAGTACATGACAGAACCTATGTTTAAAAACACGTTCCTTCGTAAATGCGCAGCTGGCTTTTCAACACTCGCACTCGTGCTTGGCCTTGCAGGGTCGCTTCCAACGACTCTCTTTGCTGCGTCTATTACAACCTTTTCAGACACGCTTACTCGCCAGAAGGCAAGTACGGCCGCAAACCATACTATTTGGTTTGTAACACCAACAGGTGTATCTGCAGGTCAGACTATTATCCTTACTTTTTCAGGTTTTGGCAGCACATCTTCAATTGCATTCGGTGATGTCGACTTTGCACAAGGAAGCTCAGGTACATGTTCATCTGCGTCATGGACTGAAAAGACACTTGCAGGTTCTGCATCAGGTACAACTTGGGGTGTCGCTTCAACGTCAACAACCGTTACGATTACTTCGGGTACTGATACGATTACCGCAGGACGTTGTGTTCGTGTTTTGATTGGTACAAACGCAACAACAGGTACTACTGGTACAAACCAGATCTCAAACGGATCAGCAGGTACAGCAACTATCGCTATTACAGGTACTTTTGGTGATACAGGTACAACTGCTATTCCAATCATCTCAAACGATCAGGTGACAGTGACTGCAACAGTCAACCCAACAATCACATTCTCAATCGACAACTCATCTATCGGCTTCGGTACGCTCACAACGGCAAACGGTCGTTGGGCAACCGCCAGTGGTGGATCGGCCGCTTCAGCTGGTACCGACCCAACAACATCCAACGCTGGTGACAACTTGAACGTGGCGACAAATGCTCCAAGTGGCTACACGGTTTCATACAATGGCGCGGTGCTTACGAGTGGTTCAAATACGATTGCTGCAGCTACTATCTCGTCAGATAGTGATGGAAGCCCAGGTACTGCTCAGTTTGCTATTTGTGGAAAGGCTTCTTCGGGAAGTCCAACAATCGCAACTGGCTATGACTGCAGTACAACAAGCAACTACAACTTTGTGGCAAGTACAACAACAACGCTCTTTTCTAACACAGTCGCTGTTTCTGGTGATAACGTGAAAGTAGGATATCTCGCGAACATTTCTGCAACAACTCCTGCCGGATCATACTCAACAACTATTACCTACATTGGTACAGGTAACTTCTAACGTTCTTGCTGTATAGACTATGAAGCTCTCATCTTTCTATCGATCACTCCTTGTCGCGCTACCACTTGTGGTAGCTGTGGCACTTCCGACAAGCGCTCACGCGCTGACGGTTTCTCCGGTTCGTTTTGAACTTGGGGCAGATACAGGGCAGACAATCACACAACCAATGATCCTCACCAACGAAGAGAAAGTCCCCGTGACTTTCTATTCGTCGTTTGCCAACTTTGAAGCACAAGGTGAGTCAGGTGCTCCCGCTTTTACTCTCGGCAACGAAGGTATTCGTACATGGATGCATACTGATGCGAGCGTTACGCTTAAACCAGGTGAGACGAAAGTTATTCCGCTTTCTATTACCGTTCCTAAAAACGCAGAAGCCGGCGGAAACTTCGGCGCGGTCTTTTGGGGCACACTCCCTCCGGGTGGTGACAATAGTGGCAAGGTGGGTGTTGGCGCGCAGCTCGGTATTCTTGTTCTTTTGCGCGTAAACGGACAGATCAATGAAAAGGGAGGTATTCTCTCATTCGGTATTTCAAACAATCAGACACGATTTACAGCACTTCCTGTCACATTCTTTTATCGCTTTGAAAACAGTGGTTCTGATCGAGCAAAGCCCGAAGGAGCGGTCACTGTCCGCAATATGCTTGGTTTTGCCACAGCACTTGTTCCAGCCAATATTGTTGAAGGTAATGTGCTTCCAAAGAGTATTCGTCGTTTTGAAACTGCGTGGCAAGGCAAGGCAGGGATGAAGGCAGATACGGCGACTGGCTTTTTTGGAAAAGCACACTATGAATGGAATAATTTCGCCTTTGGTCGCTATACTGCAGTACTTGCGCTGACATTCGGCGAAAACAATTCACAACACGCTAGTTCGCAGAAAGTTTCTTTCTGGGTATTCCCATGGCACCTCCTCGTGCTTATCTTGATCGTTCTCTTCTTCGTGTGGTTTGTTGGTCGCGGACTCTTGCGCATGTACGCTCACTCAATCGAGCGTCGCGTTACGGCACAGATTGAAGAACGCACGCACGAAGGCGTCACGCCAAAGAGTCACAAGAAAACATCTTCAGCACAAGACTAGACTCTCGTGTGGCGTGCGGTTTGCATTTGTAGTACACATGAAGATTTATCTTGCGGCCCTCTTTATTGCCATAGTTCTTCTTCCGCTCGCAGCTTCTGCTGACCAGAGTGTTTCTATTAGCGCGGTTGTAACAAATGGTAGTTCAAGCGGTTCAAGTGGATCAAGCGGCGGAAGCTCCGGTGGTTCCTCTGGCGGTAGTTCTGGTGGTTCAAGTGGCGGAGGTGGGGGAGGATTTTCTCTTCCGTTTACCTCGCAAGCAGCAAAGGTTATTGTTTCTGGTCGTGCGTACCCACTTTCAAGTGTGACAATTTTGCGCAACGGTGAAAATGTTGCCACAACGGTTGCCGGCCCTGACGCGCGTTTCTCTGTTGGGGTAGGTAATCTTTCCTCTGGCATCCATACGTTCTCTCTGTATTCACAAGATTCAAATGGCGTGCGGTCTGACAGTTTTACAATCTCCGTGACTATCTCTGATGGCACAGAAACCACTATTTCAGGTATTTTCCTTGCCCCAACAATCTCCCTTTCAAAGACAAGCCTCAAGCCCGGAGAGACGCTTTCGATTTTTGGACAGACTGTTCCTTCAAGTACTGTGACAGTTAAAGTGAGCTCTGATGATCCGCATCTCTTTACAGTACATGCCGATGTAAATGGTGCCTATTTGTATAACCTCGATACGTCGATTCTTGAAATAGGTGATCATAATGCGTCTGCAAAGGCGACTATTACGGATACTGATGAAATTAGTTCGTTTAGTCAGGTTGTTCGATTTGCTGTGGGAAAGACACTCACTCCAGAGAAAAAGAAACCTGTCTGCGGTGAGGAAGACTTCAACTGTGACGGGCGCGTTTCTTTGGTTGACTTCTCGGTGCTCAGTTATTACTACAAACGCGCAAGTGTGCCTAAAAATGTTGACCTTGATGGCGATGGCAAGGTAACACTCAAAGATTTTTCAATACTTGCATACTATTGGACTGGCTAATCATATGACTTTTTCGAACAGATACATTGGTATAGTGCTGGCGTCTCTCTTTATAGCAGGAGTATTTGTTCCTGCTCGATATGTGAGCGCTGCTTCACTGTCACTTGGTGGCACGCAAGATGCAGCGACGGGTCTTATTGCAGTCGACGTCGTTCTCGATACAGGGGGAACGCAGATTAATGCTGCGTCGGGAGTTATTCGCGTCGACGGTTCCAAAGTTGCATTGTATTCAGTTGATGAGACCCGCTCGCTCATTAGCCTTTGGGTAGATCGTCCACATATGATTGATGATCATACGATTGTTTTTTCAGGCATTATTCCATCGGGTTTTTCCCAATTGCGTAATCAATTTTCTGGCTTTCCTCTTATGCCAACAGTTGTCCGCTTGTTGTTTCGAGCGCAAGAAAATGGCACTACAACATTTTCGGTAACAGATAGTCATGTTTTGCTAAACGATGGGAGGGGTACTGAAGTACCGCTGACAAAAGTGCCACCACTTACTCTCTCGGTTGTGCGTCATGACGATGCGCATATTGATGATACAATCGCGCCGGATTCTTTTACACCAGTACTTGCAAAAAGCCCAACACTATTTGATGGACGTTATTTCCTCACGTTTAGTACACGGGACATCGGTACTGGTATTGATCACTATGAAGTACAAGAGGGAGAGGATGGTCAGTGGGTCAGTGCTACGAGTCCGTATGTTATTGCCGATCAGTCGCTTCGAAAAGATATCCGTGTTGCAGCTGTCGATGGAGCGGGCAACCGTACAGTTGTATCTGTTGCAAAACTTTCAATTTCCGATACTGCTCTGTCGTTTATATTTATTGGCCTGTTCCTTGCCTCACTTGTGCTCTTGTGGCTTGTCATTAAACACTACGGATTTGGAATCCGTACTCGATCATAATTATGAAATACATGCGTATACAATTGGGAATACTGAGCGTGCTATCTTTGTGTCTGTTTGTGGGGGCGACGCAGGCACATGCTGCGGTTTTTAGCGCGCATGTGAGCAAGACGCAGGTTGAGGTGGGTGCGACGACAACAGTATCAATTGGTGTAAATACAAGCGAGGCCGTGAATGCCGTATCCGGTACTCTTAACATACCTGACGGTTTTTCAATCCAGTCGATTTCCTACAGTCCATCCATCGTTGATATTTGGACTACTAAACCATCTCGCAGTGGCCAAGAAATTTCATTTGAAGGAATTATTCTGAACCCCGGATATACAGGATCATTTGGGTCCTTGTTCTCCTTTGTGCTTCGAGGGAAATCTGAATCAACCGCGCCAATTACCTACGAGCGTGCGTCGCTTTTGGCAAATGATGGTAAGGCGACCAATATTACAGGATCACTCTCAAACATCTCTATTGCTGTTGTTCCAAAATCTGCTCCTGCACCGACGACGCCGACACCAACACCCGTACAAAAAGTGCAGCCCGCTGCATCGCATGTCCCTGAGCCGACGCCATCAGGAAGCACCGCTTTGCTTGAGCCCTACTTAACAAGCCCGCTTCCTGAAGCTGTTTCTACCGCTGACTCGCTCGTGCTCTATGGTATGGCACCGAATGCCGATAGTGTTATCGTCACTGATACTGAACACCAGTATTCATTTATTGAAGCACTCTTCTCATTGCGCGCGCGTACACAGATCGTACGTACGACAGTGGTGTCTGTGCAGAAGGATAAGACGTTTTCGTATACTCCCGACCTCCCACTTGTTGCTGGTTTCCATGAAATTACACTTCAGTCAACAGATGTTTCTGGCGCGCACAGTACTCAGGTTGTGCTTCCGCAGATTCACATCCAGCGCCAGCGTAGTGTTGCCATTGTGCTTACAACACTTGTCGCGCTTACAGCACTCATGCTTCTTGCTCTTATTTTGGCAGGGCTACTCTTTGCGCTCCGCTTCCTACGCTCTCAATTTATCGGTTTTTGTGCTGGCATGGTGCTCCATGTGCAAGCGCGCGTGGCTGAGCGTCAAGATGAAAAGAAACTTGCCCGTAATCGTATTGCAAAAATGCCGCGTCTCTCAAAAAAGCTTCGCGGACGGTTGCTCGATGCTATTGATGAAGAATAAACGTGCTTACAGTTTTAGTTTCTTCAGTTTGGTGACGTCGATGTAAAAACTTCTACCTTCGGGTTTCAAGATGATTTTTTTCTTGTACATATCTGAAAAGAGGGCAGAGACTGTCTCTCGGGATACACCAAGGGCGTCAGCGATCTCTTGCTGAGTCATGACAGTCGGTATATAGACGATCGATTTTTTCTCGGTGGGCTGGCCGTTGCGATCTGCAAGGTATTTAAGGAAGATTATAAATTTGTCATCTGCGCGTTCTTGAATAAGTATTTCGACGCGACGTTTTGCGTAGTGCACACGCATCTCGAGCTTAGTGAAAAGTTCTGTTAGGATGTCAGGATGTTTATGCAAGAATGCAAAA
>CAYTCQ010000040.1:0-6064 GCA_964436485.1 uncultured Candidatus Saccharibacteria bacterium
GGATAAAAGACGCGCAAACACTAGACGGAATCGCACGGGATACTGACCTTTTTGCTAAAAAGGTCAAAGCCAAAGAAATCTTTGGCTCGAACCTTTCTCTTGGCGAAAAACAGGTGCGCGTAAGCGCACCCGCATTTCAGAATTCCCCCGCAAAATCAGGGCAAACACAGTGGGACGCACTTCGTGCGTCCCATACCTTGGTTTCGAAGAAACCGCTAAGTACTATTCTGGTGCGCGATGCAGGACTCGAACCTGCGACCTTCTCTGTGTAAAAGAGTTGCTCTACCAATTGAGCTAATCGCGCGACAGGTACATTTATACACTAATACTATAGGTATATCAAGATAAATAGTATTATACCCATGTTATATACCTTCCATATGGTATACTCTACTTATGAAAGTTGCTGAACGAGAACGGGCGAGAACGCTCCGCACCCAAGGGAAATCAATCAACCAGATTGTAAAAGAAATCGGGGTTTCAAAGGCGAGCGCCAGTCTTTGGGTGAGAGATATTGTGCTTAGCGATCAACAGAAAAACAAACTGTCGGAACATGGGAGAAGTGTCGCCTCTATCGAAAAACGTCGCTTGAGTCGTCTCGCAAATGAACATGCAAAAACTCGGAATGTTATTGAAAATGCGAAGCGCGATATCAAAGAAATTTCCCAAAAGAATTTACAGTTACTTGGTATTGCTTTATATATGGGTGAGGGCGGTAAAACCAAAAAAGGCATAGCGCGTATCGCTAATAGTGATCCTGCTCTTATTAAGATGGCCATGCGTTTCTTTCGTGAAGTGTGCGGTGTTGAGGAGTGTAGGTTTTATGCCCATATTCACACATTCTCAACCACAAATGTTGAAAAATCCGAGCGCTACTGGTCTCAAATAACAGGTATACCTCGTCGGCAATTCTATAAAACCTATACAAAACAAAGCTCTGCGAGTAAACAAAAAAGAGAAACAGTGCCGTACGGTACTGTCGAGGTGGGCGTGAATGATACCAAACTTTTCCTTACTATAATGGGCTGGATTGAGAAGGTTAAAGAATTAGTGCTAGAGTAACAATAGTTTTTATATGGAAATTTCTCCCATCACCATCCTTTACGAAGACAATGACTGTCTTTTTATAAACAAACCCGCAGGTATCTCCATGCATGGAGATGGCAAAACGCCTGAGTATACACTTGCAGACTGGATACTCGAACACTATCCGCTTCTTGCGCAGACAGGGGAGTCGATGAAGGTCAAAATAAAGGGGGAGGAGATTGAAATTCCTAAACCAGGGATTGTGCATCGTCTCGACAAAGAGACGTCAGGTGTCGTGCTCGTTGCAAAATCGCAGCACGCGTACGAATTTTTCAAAAAACAATTTCAAGAACGAGAGATCGAAAAAGTGTATCACTGCTTTGTGTATGGTTGGCCAAAAGATGATACACAGACGATCGATGGCCCCATTGGCCGTGACTCGGGCGATATCCGCAAATGGACGAGCGGCAAGGGGGCTCGTGGCACTATTCGTGATGCTCGCACCGACATAACAGTACTCTCTCGTTTTGGCGAAGGTGAGTATGAGGGCAAGGGAAATACCAAAGATGGCACGTATTCTTTCATTGAAGCTCGCCCAAAGACAGGTCGTACGCACCAGATTCGTGTTCATTTGCGCTCTATAAACCACCCCATCGTTTGTGATAGTCTCTATGCGGCAAAACGGGCTCCTGCGCTCGGTTTTGAGCGGCTTGCCCTCCATGCCCGCTGCCTTACTATCATGCTTCCAAGCGGGCAAGAGAAGCGTGTTGAGGCCCCATACCCAGCTGACTTTGAGGAGGCCCTGAAAGTTGCAAAGGTCTAGGTAGTGTGTTAAAGTACCTCCCGTTATGGCACTTACACTTACTTCAGTAAACAAGGAAGAGCGCGCAGCGCTCAATTTTTCATCAGGCGATACAGTACGCGTCTGGGTGAAGATTCCAGAAAAGGGCAAATTCCGTCTTCAGGCTTTCGAAGGCCTTGTGCTTGCTCGCAAGCACGGAGCTGAGATCGGCGCGACATTTACAGTCCGCAAGGTCGCTTCAGGAGTCGGTGTTGAACGTATCTTTCCACTCTTTTCACCAATGATCGACAAGATCGAGGTGGTCAAGCAGTCTCGCGCTCGCCGCTCAAAGCTCTACTATGTCCGTGAGAAGGCAGTCCGCGATATCCGCCGCAAGATGAAAAGCGTTCGCATCGTCAAAGACGAAGCAGAAGCAGAGGAAACTCCAGTAGAAAATACAGAAGCTTAATCAAAACCCGCCACTGGCGGGTTTTGATATGGGTATTGAAAAAATAAGAAAAATCCGTATACTACCTGAGTGTTAAATATGCGCAGGTGGCGAAACTGGTAGACGCACTACCTTGAGGTGGTAGCATCCGCAAGGATATGGAAGTTCAAGTCTTCTCCTGCGCACTGAGACATAAAGGTCTGCCTTGAGGCAGACCTTTATGCGTTGTGCGAGCCGGAGCGATGTTTTTTCAGCAGAAAAAACCGCGAGGCAGTGAGAAGCGAATACCTGGAGCTTCGCAAGACCTTTTGAGATTGTGCTCAATCCAAAAGGTGTACTGATCCTGTAAGGATTCGTGAAAATTTTTGTTCGACGGAACAAAAATTATTCCTGACCACGTAAAAAAAATTAGTCGAGGGCAAGAAACGTACTCGTGATCTTCTCCTGCGCACCAAAAACACGACAGTTAGTCGGGTTTTTTCTTTTTTAAAAACATGCGGTATATTAAAGGCACATATATGAACAAAACAAAACTTCTCATTCTTGTTACGGTATTTATCGACGTTGTCGGTATTGGAATTATTATTCCTATTTTGCCGTTTTATGTAGAACATTTTAGCCCTTCACCGATTGTCATCACGGCGCTCTTTTCAGTGTATGCACTCCTTTCATTTTTTAGTGCCCCAGTTATTGGAGCTTTTTCAGATAAGATCGGGCGTAAACTCATGCTTATTATTAGTATTTTGAGCACATCACTCGGCTGGTTTGTGTTTGCCTTTGCCCCAAATCTTCTCTGGCTTTTTATCGGCCGATCTATCGATGGCTTGGCCGCGGGTAATTTGCCAATAGCGCAGGCCTATATGTCTGACCTTGCGAAAGACCAGAAAGAACGTAGTGCAAGCTTTGGCTTGTTTGGTGCCGTGTTTGGTATTGCGTTTATTGTCGGACCATTTTTGGGAGGACTACTTGGTTCTGTATCACCACGTTTCCCATTTATTTTTGTGGGAGCGCTCGCGCTCGTAAACGGAATTGTTGCTATCTGGCTTTTGCCCGAGACCAACACAAATCCCATAAAAGACCGCAAGGTGACACTCAACCCATTTACTCCTATCGTGCGAGCTTTGCGTGATAAAAATCTTTTGCCAAACTATCTTGCATGGTTTTTGTTTGGCCTCGCTATTGCGTCATTCCAAGGAGTATTTTCTTTGTATGTACAGCAGGTGTTTGGGTACGGTCAGTTTGTCATCGGAGCTATTTTTACAGCTGTCGGTGTTGTTGTTGCGCTCAATCAGATTGCTCTGATGAAGCATGTATGGCTCAAATATTTTGCCGAACCGACGCTCGAACTCATGATGCTCGTTGTTTTTGCTATTGGTTTTATGCTCCTGAGTCTCGGCAACCCGCTACTTTTCTTCATAGGTCTTATTGGCACAACGTTCGGCCAGTCTATTTTGCGTGGAGTGATGAATAGTCAGATTGCTGCAAAAGCGGACCCATCACGTCGAGGGGAAGTGCTTGGTGTTACGGCTTCTATCGCTTCACTCGCACTCGCAGTAGGTCCGATCTTTGCTGGAATGCTTTTTGTTCACTCACACGGAGGTTCATTCTTGCTCGGAGCAGCCTTGCTCCTCGTCTCATTCCTAGTGCTCTACCGCACGCGCCGTTCTCTTAAAGGGCTTGATGTCGAGCATATGGAGACTGAACCGACAGTCATCTAGTTCTGCGTGGTATACTACTCCTGTATGAAAAAAGTCCTACAGGTGTTCAATTTTAAAGATCAGAAGTGTGTAGCATGTGAAGGCGGAGTCGCGCCACTAACGCGCGATGAAGCCGAGCGCTATATGCTCGAGCTTTCTGGCTGGGAGCTTTCAAAAAACGGAAAGCAAATATCAAAAGAGCTTGTCTTTAAAAATTTTGATAAAGCCATGGACTTTGTAAACATGGTGGCCGATAGGGCAGAGCAGGAAGGTCACCATCCAGATATTCATATTTGGTACAACAAAGTCCTTCTCGAGCTCTCAACACATGCCATCAAAGGACTTTCAACAAATGATTTTATCTTAGCCGCAAAAATAGACACTATCTCACTCTAGCTGTATGAATCCCACAATTCTCAATCTTGTTCTCATCTTTCTTGGGCTCACTGGATTTTTCCTTGCTCGCCACATCTACAAAAAGAAAAATACAAAACGTCCACTCGTCTGTCCACTTCGGTCCAACTGCGATTTGGTTGTTACAAGTAAGTACTCAAGTATTCTTGGTGTTCCTGTTGAGATCCTCGGCATGTGTTATTACATGGCCGTCGTGCTCGTACATGTGGGTATGATCATTCACCCAGCCTTTCGTTTGCCGATCATTGCCACAATATCCATGGCTGTATCAACCTGCGCCTTTCTCTTCTCAATGTACCTCGTCTCAATTCAAGCGTTTGTCCTTAAGCAGTGGTGCACATGGTGTCTCTGCTCAGCCTTTTTGTGTGTTGCGATCTTTTTTGCCACATATCTCTCAGCACCTGTTGTCTTTTTCTAAAAACTGGTTTTTTAAAGGTTTTTTTGATATAACGTATGAGCTTTCCTTTCGGGAGAGCTCATATTTGATATGGTGCCTATAGTGTAATGGTTAGCACAAGAGTTTGTGGAACTCTTAGTCAGGGTTCAAATCCCTGTAGGCACCCAAAAATAACAGAATAAACGGGACTCCGTTTATGGAGTATATTTTTGGCGTGCCTACAGGGATTTGAAAGCCGGAGGCGCGAAGCCAGATGTACTCATCTGTTGTCGAGGCGGGATCGCGAACACTTTGCAGAATTCGAGCATAGCGAAGAATTATGCGTAGTGATTTGTGATCAAACCTTCTGTAGGCACCCCGCAAAGAAAAGCCGCGCAAGCGGCTTTTCTGCTGGGTGCCTAAGCAAGCAAACTGCTTTGCTTGCAACAGGGATTTGAAAAGCTTTTCGTTATGAATGAAGAGCTTTGCTCTGAATTCATCGAAAAGGTGTACAGATCCTGTAAGGATCAAAAAGCGTACTCGCGGTCCCTGTAGGGATTTGAAAGCCGCAGACTTAGTGATTCGTGACCAAACCTTCTGTAGGCACCCAACATAAAAAGCCGCTCGCGCGGCTTTTTATGTTGATACCCACGCGTTTAGCGTGGGCGCACTTTATTCCATACCCATGATCCAAAGTACCCGAATACGTACCCAATGAGCGCTGTCATGATTACGAGCATGATTGCGGCGGTCATATTGAATGGTCCAATGACAATATTGAGATGCACCATATGTGCCCACAAAATAAAGTCATATATTTTCTGCGCCCAGCCAAGAGCGACAAGTACCGACCATACAAGATGAAAGCCCCCGAGCACGACCGCAAACACGACACCGGTTTTGTGATTGTTCATAGTAATTTACATACTACTGCTAATATAAATAGTATATTCCTTTATTTATGTGCAAGCATCTCGTATTTTGTAAAACACCCACAAGCTTGCTTGTGGGTGTTTTTGCGCACTATGCTATTGCTGATACGAAATCACAATCTTGTCTTTGTCTCGCAGATCGTATTTTCATACGTGTCGACGGGCGAGCCGTTGACCGTCACCGCAATTTTTCCTGTGTCCGCAATGGTTGTATCAAGGAGTCTTGTTTTTGAAAACTCCTTACCCCACACGGCAAAGAAATCTCCAAGCACAAAATCTTTTTTGATCGGTGCTTCGATGTGGATCACTCCATCCTCATCATGCGTATGGATCGCGGTCATTCCATTTACTCCCACGCCTATGTTGTGGGGGATTGCGACCTGCTTTCCA
>CAYTCQ010000041.1:0-3803 GCA_964436485.1 uncultured Candidatus Saccharibacteria bacterium
CATATTTGTCGATGAGTGTAAGCGGGTCGACAATGTTGCCGAGAGATTTCGACATCTTGCGACCTTTTTCATCACGCACGAGACCGTGAAAATACACTGTCTTAAATGGGATATCACCAACAAGGTACTGTGACATGAGAATCATACGAGCTACCCAAAAGAAAATAAGGTCATATCCAGTTTCAAGTACAGATGTTGGATGATATGCGGCAAAGTCAGGAGTCTTTTCCGGCCAGCCAAGAGTCGAGAATGTCCAAAGACCAGACGAGAACCATGTGTCGAGCGTGTCTTCGTCCTGTGCCCAGCCTTCGCCTTGTGGAGCTTCAATTCCAGAATAAATTTCATCACCCTTATACCACACAGGAATTCTGTGGCCATACCAGATCTGTCGTGAGATACACCAGTCGCGGAGGTTTTCAATCCAGTGGAAGTATGTACTTTCAAACTGGTCGGGCATGATTTTAATTGCACCATTTTTGACAGGCTCAAGCATGAGCTCTTTGAGAGATTTGTTGTTGCGAGATACGATCGGTTTATTGACGTCGATAAACCACTGGAGTTTTGGAAGTGGTTCGATCACTGCGCCTGTGCGTTCTGCTGTTGAGACATTTTGCGTGATCTCTTCCTCCTTTTCCATGAGACCTTCATCACGAAGCCACTGCGCGATCACTTCGCGAGCTTCAGTTGTCTTCTTGCCCATGAGACGCTCATCACCGACAGTCATCTTTGCATACTCGTTAATGACCTGTTTTGTCTCGAGTTTGTGTCGAGCGGCGATATCGGCGTCTATTTGGCTATGTGCAGGAGTCACACCAAGCGCGCCTGTACCGAATTCTTTTTCGACAGTCGCGTCAGCTACGATTTTGATATGAATGGGCACGCCACAAAATACGGCGTCGTATTCTTTGTCGATATACTGCGCGTATCGCTCATCGTCTGGGTTGACTGCCACAGCAACGTCACCGACTTTTGTTTCCGGTCGTGTTGTTGAAATTGAGATAGGGAAGTCTTTTGAGTATTTAAATGTGTAGAGCTTTGCTTTGCGCTCTTCGTATACGATCTCATCGTCGGAGATCACGGTCTGGCCTTTTGGATCCCAGTTGACGATGCGATGCCCGCGATAGATGAGTCCATCGTCATACATCTGCTTGAATGCTGTGCGTACAGCAAGGCTACGCTTTTCGTCGAGCGTAAATGCCTCACGACTCCAGTCGAGACTTGCGCCCATGCGACGACACTGACTGACGATCGTGTCATGACTATCTTGCGCAAAGGCTTCAACGCGCTTGAGAAATTCTTCACGTCCTAAATCTTGCTTGCGCTTACCCTCTTCTTTTTCGAGTATTTTTTCTACTTTTGATTGTGTTGCAATGGCAGCATGGTCGGTGCCTGGGAGCCAAAGCGTGCGCTTGCCTTGCATGCGAGCATGGCGAGCCATGATGTCTTGAATGACAAGCATGAGCGCGTGGCCGGTGTGGAGCGTACCTGTCACGTTCGGTGGGGGGAGGACCATACTAAATGGCTCAGCATTTTTGTCTGTTATTCCTTTTTCTATACAAGTGTCAGGATTGAAAAAACCGCTTTCTTCCCATGTAGAATAGATGCGTTTTTCGGTGTCTTGGGGGCTATAGGGCTTGAGTAGTTTATCGTTCATTTGTAAGGCTACTATAGCATATTGGCCGATTTATTCACCTTTTGTATTGCCTTACTATCTATGGTCTCGGTATACTTTAAGCAAATGTCACTTTTATGGGTAGAACACCACATAAAGAGAAGAAACCCAGCAAGACTGTTGGGCAAAGCGCCACATATTCGCCAGTACGACTCGTAAGACGAAAGGGACGCATCTACGTCGTTACCGTTAAAAAATAGTGTTCACAAGAAAAGCACTCTCGGAGTGCTTTTTCTCTAGAGACTCATATTGCCTTGGGCAACAAATTTTTTGGATGAAAGTGGGGCGGGTTTACCGAAAGATCCTGCAATGCCGATCATGACGGCATTGTCTGTCGAGAGGTCTTTTGTTGGGAAAATGACGGAGATCTTTTTCTTGCGTGCTGCGTCAGTGAGCATTTTCTTTAGATGTGTGTTTGCAGACACTCCGCCTCCTACGACGATGTGCCCGATCTTGTATTTTTCAGCAGCCCGGAGTGTTTTTGCTACCAGCACTTCAACGATTGCATCTTCTGCATCGCGAGCGATTTTCATTTTTGTCTCTTCGTCGAGTGTGCCGAGCTTTTGAATGAGGTAGAGGACAGATGTTTTGAGACCTGAGAATGAGAAATCAAAATCCTTTGAATGGATCATCGGACGAGGTAATGGAGTTTCAAGCATAAGATCTTGCTCGCGTGCCTCATGTGCAAGACGAGACACCTGTGGACCTCCTGGGTATGGAAGCGCAAGCATGCGCGCGATCTTGTCGAACGCTTCACCGGCAGCGTCGTCGCGTGTTTGTCCGATGAGTTTATACTTTCCGATACCTTTAACGAGTACAAGCTCAGTGTGACCGCCCGAGACGAGAAGTGAGAGCGCAGGGAGCTTGAGATTTTTTGTATTCCATTTTTTCTTTGAGCCTGTCGGGAAAATAGAAAGGATGTGTCCTTCCATGTGGTTGACCGGCACGAGTGGAATATCCCACGCAAGTGAAAGCGCTTTTGCAAAATTGATACCGACCCAGAGTGCTGGTGCAAGTCCCGGTCCGACGGTCACGACAATGCGATCGATCTTCGGTTTTTTAATCTGTGAGAGCTCTTCTATAAAAAGTGGAAGAAGCTCTTGTTCGCGCTCGAGGAGCTTTGCGAGTTTTTGCTCAGGCAAAGCAGCTACTCCTTTTTTATACAACTTGGCTTTTTTGAGGACGGTGTGTAGAAGTGGCACGATGTTTTTACTGTGTTCGCGCTTTGCCATCATCGGAAAGACGTCGCCGTATTGTGCGTGGAGTTCTGTCTGAGAGGCAACAACGCTTCCTTCAAGGGTGAAAGAACCCTTGCTTACTGAAAGGATGGCAAGTGCTGTTTCGTCACAACTAGTCTCTATAGCTAAAATTCTCATTGTTTTTTGTATTTGTATTTTCTACCACCTAAAACCTAGCACCTAGAACCTACTTTCTACATTCCGCGCACAACTTTGACCTGTGCACCGATACTATTGAGTCGCTCGGCAATTTCTTCATACCCGCGAGTAATCGAGTAGACATTGCGGAGCATCGAAGTACCTTCAGCTGCAAGCATGGCAATAAGAATGACGGCTGATGGACGAAGTGCTGGTGGACAGATGATCTGGGCTGCTTTGAGTTTTGTTGGACCTTCAATGAAGGCGCGGTGCTGGTCGACAAGGCGCACGTTTGCTCCAAGTTTGTTGAGCTCAGTAAAGTAGATGGCGCGGTTTTCCCATGTCCAGTCGTGGATGAGCGTCGTGCCATGAGCCTGTGTGGCAATAGGAGCGAAGAATGGCAGGTTGTCATTTTGCATTCCGGGAAATGGCTGGGCGTGGAGTTTCTCATGTGGCGCGGTGAGCTTTGGTGATGGAAACGCAGTGATATCTACGAGCACTGTTTTTTTGTTGTTTGAAAAATATTTTTTACCGATCGTAAATTTCACACCCATATGGCGAAGCTTTTCGATTTCGAGTTCCATGAATTCGATAGGGCAGTGCGTGACCGTGAGTTTTGACTGCGTCATGATTGCCGCAGAAAGAAAGAACATAGATTCGATCGGGTCCTCACTATTGTAGTGTTCAACAGTCTGATTGATCGTTTTCTTCCCATGTACAACGAGTGTCGTTGTGCCGATGCCGTCGACCTGCAC
>CAYTCQ010000041.1:3903-5927 GCA_964436485.1 uncultured Candidatus Saccharibacteria bacterium
CATCCGCCAGAGTGGGGGAATGAGAATGCAGGCGCATGATGAATAAGCGCGCCGACAAATGTAAATGATCGGATACGTCGTGCAGATTCAAGATTGAGCTTCTCAAGCGTGAGTGTTGCCGGTGGATTGATCTCAAGTGTGTCCGTGCCAGTCCATCTGACAGAGACCCCAAGACTTTCGAGGATCTCGATGTAGCGGAATACTTCTTCAATGCGTGGAATACCATGGAGGATTGTTTTGCCACGATTGAGGAGAGAAGCACAGAGCATATTGATCGCGCCGTTTTTTGAGTAGTTGGTACGAATAGAGCCAGAGAGTTTGCGCCCGCCAGTGATTTCGAAGTCGATACTCTTTGAGAGGGAAAGGATCTGACGACCAAGAAGCTCGCTGACTTTTGCAAGCTGAGAGATGGTGAGATTTTGTTCGCCTTTTTCCATGCGAGCCACGGCACTCTGAGATGTCTTCAGTGCCTTGGCAAATTCGGCCTGTGTCAGGCCTCGCTCTTCACGAAGATTTTTAATAAAAGTACCAATTTTCTGCTGGTCGTTTTCCTTTGTTTTAGGCATATAACTCGCATTTTATCTCATATATGATATATTGGCAACATGACAGAACATGAGGCTTCGCAGACACTTCTCTCGAGTCTTTCGACCTTTCGCATGGGAGGCCCTGCAGACACTATTGTCCATATTCAAAGCGAAGACGATCTTTCTCGTTTTTTTGAGAATAGACAGCAGCGATCATGGCTCGTGCTTGGTGGTGGATCAAACGTCGTGTTTCCTGACGAAGGACTTTCTCAGACGCTCTTGAAGATTGAGATACAAGGTATCGAAGAAAAAGAAAATTCAGCAGATGGAGTCGCTCTTGTCGTCGGAGCAGGTGTGCTTTGGGATAGCGTCGTCGCGTATGCGGTAGATCGCGGCTACAGTGGTATTGAAGCACTTTCGGCGATCCCAGGAACTGCCGGCGCAACTCCTATTCAAAACGTGGGCGCGTATGGTACAGAAATCAAAGATGTACTTGTTTCGGCGCGAGTATTTGATACGCATGAAAAAGTATTCAAAACCCTTACAAATGCCGAGTGCGCATTTGCCTACCGCGATAGTGTTTTCAAACACGAAGGCAAAGGCAGATATATTGTCACGCAGATCACGCTTCGGCTTTCAAAACAGGAGCCGTCCATTCCCAACTATGCTGGCGTGAAAGAATATCTGCTCGCAAAGGGGATAGAAAAGCCATCGCTTATGCAGATCCGTGAAGCTATTACTGAGATTCGCTGGAAAAAAATGCCCGACCCGAAACATATTGCATCGTGAGGATCATTTTTTAAGAATCCTATTGTCGGCAAAGATGTGGCGGATCGCATTAGAGAAATGCACCCGACAGTGGTGGTATTTCCTGTATCAGACACACTTTCAAAAGTGGGCGCGGGCTCACTTATCGATACACTCGGCTGGCGCGGTACAAAAGTAGGCAACTTTTCTTTTTATACTGGCAATGCAGTTGTAGTGGTCCATGAAGGAGGGGGAACACAAGCAGAGCTCAAGAGTCTTATTGAAAAGCTCAATACTGCACTTTCAGAAACATTTGGCATCACGCTTGAGCCAGAGCCGGAGATTTTGTCATAAAAAAAATCCCTGCGAATGCAGGGAGTTTTTTAGTTAATAAATGATTTGAATTGCTCGTTAGCCTCTGTGATACTTTGTTGGTCCATATTGGCCATGACACAGCCGTCGTAGGTTGCATGAAGTTTTGGGTCTTTGGCCGAGTATTTTTTAAGAACGGCTTTCCGGGCATCGTCATACTCCTTAAGAGTAGCGTTGGGGTGATATTTTAGATATCCCTCAAATCCAAATTCTGGCATAGGCAATCAATTTTAATGGTTAAAAGTACAGTTTTGCTCTGAGGCGTATAATAGGACGAGAGAGCTGTTTTGTCAAAAGAGTCGCTGTTATAGGTTGAAAAATCCCTTATATTTGCTAATGTAAAAGAACTTGCGCGGTTAGCTCAGTTGGTAGAGCGAC
>CAYTCQ010000042.1:0-5913 GCA_964436485.1 uncultured Candidatus Saccharibacteria bacterium
GGCTACAGCTTTCTTGTATGCATCCTCTGCATCGCACTCAAGAAATGGTATGCCAAGGTGTGCTGCCACACGCATCGCATCAAGACGATCGTCTTTGAAATTGCACTGGATAAAGTCGGGCTGCCATGTACGGATAAAAACCCCAACCACATCGTAGCCAGCATCTTTCAAAAGCGCCGCCGTCACCGACGAATCGACACCACCTGAGAGGCCCACAAAGACTGTTTTTGCATGAGAAGTCATGAGTAGAGAGATACTACATGGCTATGAGTTTTTTGAAAAGTTCGTAGCAAGCACGCGCATCAGCAAGCGCAGTGTGAAGATTTTCGTGCGGAATATCAAAATATTTACACAGATCCGCAAGTGAGTAGCGAGACACGTCAGGAGTATTATGGAGCACAGCAAACGCCATCGAGACAGTATCAAGACGATGATAGTGCATTGTGTGCTTCATACCGAGATCGGCGAGTTTTGTATCAAGAAAATGAGAATCAAACAACACGTTATGCGCCACCATAATCGCACCTTCTGTTTTTTCTACCAACGTTGTCAGGGCTTCTTTGAGTGATACTCCATCCTTCCACTCTGATGGAATATAGCCGTTGATGCGGAGTGCGGCAGGATCTGCCACTGCAATGTTTTCTGGTTTGATCTTTATGGACCATGAATCTATTTCTTCAAAGCGTGGCTCTTCTCCGTCAGCCCATGTCTGTGAGGCACGGATCACAGCCACCTCAATAATCTCGTGCGTATGCGCATCGAGTCCTGTCGTTTCAATATCTATAAAAACAAGGTCGTGGTTTTTCACAGAAGAAAGTATAGCACTAAGGACCTATTCTTTCGATTTAAAGAAAGCTACGAGCATATCACTGAACGCCTTTACTGACGCATCATCAAAGAGCGTGATCGTATAGACTTTTTTGCCGAGCTTTTCAAACTCCTTTACTTTCTTTTTTATTATCTCGTCTCGTGTATCTTCTGGGAGTACGTCAGTCTTCGTCAGAAGAATAATTTCCTCTTTTTCATCAAGTCCGTGTCCATAGTTTGCGAGCTCGTTGCGGATTTCTTTGTATCGCTTCATCATTCCGCCTGAGGCAGCCAGCTCGTTTTCAAATGATACGAGATGAATGAGAACTTTTGTACGCTTAATGTGACGCAAGAATTTTGTACCAAGACCTTTTCCTTCAGACGCACCTTCAATGAGTCCAGGAATATCTGCAAGCGTATAGCCGAAACAGTCACCGAGATTTGGATCGAGTGTCGTAAAGGCATAATCGCCTACTTTTGCGCGAGCACGTGTGAGTACATTGAGAAGCGATGACTTCCCTGCGTTTGGTAGACCGATGAGTCCTGCGTCGGCAATGATCTCAAGCTCAACAGAAAAATCTGCCTGTTGTCCTTCACGCCCCGGACTCCATTCTTTTGGAGCAACGTTGATTGAGCTCTTGTAGTATTCGTTTCCACGTCCTCCACCGCCGCCAGAAAGGACCTTGATTTTCTCACCTTCAGTCAAAAGCTGTATCTGCTCACCTGTATCGATGTTTGTGACAATCGCGCCGATTGGAAGCTTGATAGTGATATCTTCACCATCTGCGCCATGCAGACTGCGTGAACCACCGGCCTCGCCATCCTTTGCAATGAATTCTATGATGTGTCGGTAACGCGAAAGAAGCTGGTTGTCTCGAACCGCCTCAATATACACATCGCCTCCGCGACCGCCATCACCGCCCGCTGGACCGCCTTTTGGAATAAACTTTTCCTTGCGCCAGCGAACTACGCCGTCGCCTCCGCGACCAGCTGCAGCATGAAATTTAAACTCATCAATAAGAGCCATAATGAGCCTAGTATAGCAGAAATTTGCTTTTTTGCTAATTTGTGTTCAAAAAAGCGTTATTGTGCGAGCGCGAGCTGTGCGAGTTTGAGAGCAGATTCTTTTGTTTTTGCGACAACAATAAATCTTCCATTGTGACAAAATACTGCATCTTCAACACCTGTCACGCGAGCAAGATCTGCATCACGCAAACCAGCCCACGACTCTGGCAATTTCATGCGACGTTCAAATGAGTCGAAACTCGTAAGAGCTGTTTCTGCTTTCCATGTACCTGCTGGTGTTGGCACCACAACAAGAAGAGGTTCTGGGTATGCAATAAGAAGTTCTTCCCATGGATATCGTTTATCAAGCACAATGAGACGCTTGTCTTGTGTGTTCTGATAAATATCCGCAACATATTTCTTCGCTTCAAAATAATCTTGCGTCTGAGTAATTTCTCGAGAAAGTATTTCTTGTGCAAAAACAACTGCTCTAAAAAATCCAGTATCGGTATTGTCGCCTTCTTTCCATGTCGGCTTAAACGCGCCAAAGGCACTTTGGATCAAAAATGGAAACGGCTTACCCGCGATTGGGGCAACTGTTTGCACAGCATTGTCTCCTGCGTCAATTGCTTGCACGAGTATCTCATCAATTTTTTGTGCGACTTCCTTACTTCCACACAGTTGTTCACCATATTCTTTCCACACAAGACCGAAAGCCGCGTAGGGTATGCCATTTTCGCGAGCACCCGCGCCGCCCTTTTGATGGTGATCAAAGCGATGTATCGCTGGATCATGGATACCACCAACATCAAATACATAGTCGGCTTTTTCAATAATCTCTGCGTCACGAGTACGAGTCACTGCTACATTCCCCTCTCCAAGCAAGATCTGAAGTGTGGCGCATGCAAAAATATCGTCTGCATGGAAACGTCCGGTGTGTGTAACTAGCTTAATTTTTTTCTTAAAAAGTCCCATATATTATTCCCACTCCTCAACGATCTCAATGATGAGATTGATGACCTTCTGTAAGATCATAAATCCAATAATAAAGAGTGTGATCAAAATAGCAAACACGCGCACGTTGTGACTAATACCAAGCGCCGTACGACTGAAGAAGTATCCGAGACCAAACATACCACCAAGCCACAAGACTGACGAAACAAGCTCTGCAAAACAATAATCTTTAAAATTGGCCTTTACATATCCTGCAAAAATAAGAGCTGCATTGTTGACGCCATAAATAAATTTTGAAACAAAGATAGACCAGAATGGTCGCTCACGAAAACGCGGGAGAAAGTAGAGTACTTTCTTTTCAAAGAATTTGAGAAGCTTACTGTTCGGAAACGAAGTGCCCAAATAAAAACCAACCTTATACCCTATGAGGGTTTTCAAGGTAGCTGCAAGAGTTGCAACAACCAATGTTTCAGGTACGGAAAAAATACCGAGGTGACACAAGATACCTGCAGTAATGAGTGTTAGCTCCCCTTCCCAAAAAACACACAAGAAAAGAAAGCCGTAGGCAAAGGCTGGATGCGTGTGTACGAATGAAGAAAAGAGGCTGACGAAGTGCATAAAAAATAAATCCTACACGTAGTCGGTGCGGAAAAGGCGCGTGAGGATCCAGTTGATGATCGAAACCATAAACGAGCCGAGCACTGCTGCTGTAAAGTCTGTGACAGTAAAACCTTTTACGAGCGATGAGAGAAACCAGAAGATCGCACCGTTGAGCACGATTGAAAAGAGTCCGAGCGTGAGGATTGTGATTGGAAGAGTAAGAAGACGGATGATAGGGCGGACTGTTGCGTTGATAAACAAGAGTACGGCCGCAACAACGAGCACCGAATACATCGGATGAAAGCCGATCTTGCCTGGGAATATAAAGGTCGTTGAGTAGAGCGCGACCGAGAGAAGCATCCAGTGCCAAATTATTTTCATACGTAGTGAAAAGTAATTAGTGATAAGTATGCACGATTAGAACAAACTATCGACAACTTCTTTTACAACGGCACCGTCGGCCTTGCCTTTGAGATCTTTCATAATTGCAGCCATGAGCATGCCCTTCTTTGTTGGGTCAGTCATACCGAGCTCAACTTTTTTTGCAGTCGCAACAGCCATCACTTCATCACGACTCATAAGCTGTGGGAGGAAATCTTCAAGCACTTTGAGCTGAGCCGTCTCTTCGGCGACAAGGTCTTCGCGTCCACCCTTTGTAAACTGCTCAATAGAGTCTTTACGCTGTTTTGCAAGACGCATAATAACAGCCTGCGCTTCTTCATCTGGAAGCTCTTCCTGCGGCTTGCGGCCTTTTGCAACAAGCTCATTGGTAAACGCTGCGCTAATACCACGAAGTACTTCGAGGCGTACGCTGTCCTTGGCGATCATAGCCTCTTTGATCTTGGCTTTTATGTCCGTTTGAATCATGAGCCGATTATACCATGAAATGGTATAATCGGCTCATGCATATCGTATTTTTCGACACTGAAACAACCGGCAATGAGCCGACAGACTATCTCTGCCAAATCGCGTGGATGCAAGACGGCGTTATGAAAGCCGGTCTTTTCAAACCACCGCTCCCTATCCCACCTGAAGCATCTGCCGTGCATCATATCTCAAACAAGATGGTCGCAGATAAGCCTGCATTCAAAGGCTCACCAGAGTGGCACGAAGTCAAAGAGCTTTTTGAGCGTGATGATGTTGTAGTCGTCGCGCACAATGTGAAGTTTGATCTCGGCATGCTTGCAAAAGAAGATATCGTGCCGAAGCATTTCATCTGTACACTCCGCGTGGCTCGCGCACTTGATCCAGATGCAAAACTTTCTCGCTACAATCTCCAGTATTTGCGTTACGCACTCGATCTTGATGTAGATGAGACAGCAGCCGCACATAGTGCCGATGGTGATGTGCTTGTGCTCGAACAGCTCTTCAAGCGTCTCTTTGCAAAAATGTCCGAGCAGAAAAATGGCGATGAACCGCTCAAAGAAATGATGGATATTTCAAATTTGCCATCACTCATCAAAACGTTTAACTTCGGCAAACACACTGGCAAAGACGTGGCCGACGTAGCAAAGACTGACGCAGGTTATCTCGACTGGCTCCTCAAATCCAAACTCGAAAATTCCCCTGATGACGAGGACTGGATCTATACGCTTAAGAAACATTTAGGGAAATAATAAAAGGAGTCACGTGACTCCTTTTGTTTTTAAAACTCTTGTCTTAATTAAAGTTGCAATCATGGAAACCTCCACTCTTTGCGTTTAGTTGTAGTAACACCCACACCCACAAAGAAACAAAGGGCGAACAAGTGGACATTTTCCAGATACGGAAAAGATCTTTGAGCATGTAAAATACGTTGCGAAACAACCTGTCCAAGAACAACGACAAATTCTGAACCCAAAGAACAACAGAACAAAAACCAAAGCTCTCTACCATCATCAGTAAATCCAACTTCATGCCCCCATGTGTATGCCATTACACACGCGAATAAGATAATTAGTTTTAATTCAGATCCACCAAGTATTGTTATAATGAACAGAGCTGACATCCACAGAACAGATTGAATAAAAGGATTTTTCATATAAAAACGTTTTGTTTCAAAATACACCATAAATTATTTTTGTCAAAAAGTAATCTCCTCTTTTATGTGCTAAAATTCCTTAATGCAAACAGCTCTCATCCTCATCATTGGTCTTGGCATCGGCATCGCAGTTGCCGTTTTGCTTATGCGCAAAAAAGCGCCTGTTCGTGATGACACGGGCCTTCAGCTTCTTCTCTCTCAGATGAATGAGCTCACTCGCACTGTCGACCAGAAGCTCGGTGCAAGTGCCAAAGAAATGTCTGAAGCGGTGCGCCATCAGTCTCACCAAGCAACAGAAATCATTCGTGATGTAACAGAGCGCCTGACTCGTCTTGATGAGACAAATAAGCAAGTCATGTCATTTACCGAACAGCTTGAAGAGCTTCAAGACATTTTGAAAAATCCAAAACAGCGCGGGATCTTGGGTGAATACTATCTCGAAACACTTTTGAAAAATGTCCTCCCTGCTGGTAGCTACCAAATGCAATACGGCTTCCCTGACGGCACGATTGTGGATGCGGCAGTGT
>CAYTCQ010000043.1:0-5779 GCA_964436485.1 uncultured Candidatus Saccharibacteria bacterium
TACGATTAATCAATGCTTGTCACAAGCTCTACACGGGCTCACAAGAACAACTCCGGTTAATGGGGTCAGGTACTATTAATTTAGAATTCCATTAACTCAGGTTTTGTACCATTTCTAAATGGCTCGAACCATTAGAGTTGATGTGGGTGAAGAGGTATACCATGTGATTAACCGCGCGAACGCGAGGCTACCCATTTTCTTTAAAGAGGAGGACTATAAGCTTTTTGAAAGTATCCTTCAGGATGGCAAGGATAAATATGGAATGCGAATTCTTGCATATTGTTTGATGCCAAACCATTTTCATCTCGTGCTTTATCCTCGTAAAGACAAAGATCTTCAAAAATTTATGCAATGGGTGACTCTTACACATACCCAGCGATGGCATTTGAAAAACAGTACGGTTGGAAGTGGTCATTTGTACCAAGGAAGGTATAAATCTTTCCTTATAGAAAAAGATAATCATCTTCTCACTGTTATTCGTTATGTCGAACGCAATCCAGTACGGGCAAAGATTGTGACAAAAGCTGAAAACTGGAATTTTTCTAGCTTGTCAAAAAGGAGTCTGGATTCAAAGTTGTTAGACCAGTGGCCAATCGATATGCCGACTGACTATCTTTCTTTTGTAAATACACCTCTACCCACTCAAAAAGAACAGGAGATACGCTACTCTGTTAATAAAGGAAAGCCGTACGGAAAAGAAGAATGGTCTAGTGCTATGATTGATAAGTTTGGACTCAAGGGGACTATGAGGGAAGTTGGAAGACCCAGAAATAGTACCTGACCCCATTTCCCGGAGATATTCGAGTAAAGACAACCTCCGGAGGTCTCTTTGACGAACAGAAGAAGTTTGGGGGACATTACCAAGGTACAGACTTGGGTTACCTAAAACGATACATAGGGAATATGGTATAATATGCGTACATATCTATGGACACAAAAACCAAGGTTCTTATTGTGATTATCTTTGTTGCGACGGCTATTTCTGTGGGTTTTTTGTACCGCAGGTCATATATTACTCAAGACTTTGAAATCAACACTGGTGGGGCAGACCAGTCGGAGGCTTTGTATGAGTAATTGGTTTTTAATAGCTCTTATAGCCCCTGTTTTATGGAGTATTAATACTCATACCGATAAGTATTTCCTATCTAAGTATTTTAAGGGGGAAGGGACTGGCGCAGTATTTCTGTTTTCAGCACTTTTTTCGATTATCGTAGCGGGTATAGCTTTTTTCTTCACTGACCATAAGATTTTTGCACTTACCGCAGAACATCTTGTTGTACTTCTTATTGTTGGCGTTACAAGTGGCTTAGGGTTTTATTCGTACCTGAAGGCACTCAATCAAGAGGAGGCTTCAGTTGTGGTGCCGTTTTTACAACTCATCCCTGTCTTTGGGTATTTCTTTGGAAGCATTCTTCTCGGAGAAACACTCACAAAAAATCAACTCCTAGCTTCACTCCTCATTATTATTGGACTTGTTGTTATCTCTCTTGAGTTTGAGGTAGACAGTAAGGTAAAGATCAGTAGAAAGTTTATACCTACTATTGTACTCTCCGCGCTCTTTTTCTCGCTACACGATGTTCTTTTTAAGCTTGTTGCCATCAAAGAAGACTTCATCCTCTCGATTTTTTGGCAGTACGCAGGTCTTGCAGTGGTTGGGATACTTATTTTTATAGTTGTACCGAAGTACAGAAAACAATTTTTCCAGCTATTTCGAGTAAACCATAAGGCATTTATTGGCCTTAATATTGCAAGTGAGATTGTATATATTGTTGGAAATATCACTAACAATTTTGCAACACTTCTTGCCCCTGTAGCACTCGTCCTTGTTGTAAGTAGTTATCAGCCACTGTTTGTCTTTATTGGCGGTATTATTCTCACAACCTTTTTCCCTAAAATAGCAACCGAACGCATGTCTGGACGTCATTTATTACAAAAAGCCCTCTCACTTATTATCGTATTCATCGGTAGCTATATGCTATATTATTTGTAGTATATGAATACGCTTTTTTGTCCTTGGCCAGCACCGCAGTATCTGATTTTTTCGGAAAATATACCTCCGTTTCTCTTCTATTCGCATATACCAGCGATGCTTATTGCGCTCGGAATTGGTCTTTTTGTGTATTTCAAGGATAGAAAGTCTGCTACAGGATCTCTTCTCCTTGTCATTACACTTCTTTTTTCAGCTTGGACCTTTTTTGATCTGCTACTATGGGCAACAAACAACCCTTCGGATGTTATGTTTTACTGGTCTTTTCAGATCTTAACAGAAGGGCTGATTGTGCCGTTGTCTATATACTTTTCATATCTGTTCATGTTTAAGAAAGAGATGCGTATTCCTTCTCGCATCTTGCTTTTTTTGCTCGCGTTACCACCTGTCGTCTTTCTTTCAAGTAAAAGCATGCTCATTGGGGTCAATATTTCAGACTGTACCGCTATTGAAGGTCCTCTGGCGCTCTACTACTCTTACTTCCTTGAAATAATCGGGATCATTACAATTACGGCCATGTATGTACGCGCGCAAAGAAAATTTGAAAACAAGCTAGAGCTACGAACGTTTGCTTTTGGAATAATCTTTTTCCTGATTGCGTTTTCATGGGGTAACATTATTGGAAGTTTTACTGATAATTGGACACTAGCTCAGGCGGGCCTCATCGGCATGCCAATCTTCGTTGGATTTTTGGCGTATACAATTGTGAAATTTAACGCGTTCAACATTCGAATACTTGGTGCCCAAGTGCTCGTGTACGCCTTGGGGTTTTTGGTACTTTCTCTTTTGTTTATACGAACAATAGGAAATGTGCGAATCATAACAGTCTTTACACTTGTGCTTATCTTTGTTCTTGGTCGCGCCCTTGTTAAAGGTGTAAAGGTTGAGATTAAACAGCGTGAGCGCATGGAGTTGCTTACAACAGAACTTGAATATGCTAATGAAAAGCTCCAAGGGCTTGATAAATTGAAAACTGAATTCCTTTCACTCGCATCACACCAGCTCCGTAGTCCACTAACGGCTATTAGAGGCTATACGTCGATGCTGCTTGATGGATCATTTGGAAAAGTTACTGATCAACAAAAAGAGGCGATTGATCGTGTCTTCCAGTCGAGTGTGCACCTCGCAAAAGTTGTTGAAGATCTGCTTAACGTATCGAAAATTGAACAAGGTGGCATGAAATACGAAATGGCGCCGTTTGATTTTGAAAAGGTTGCCAAAGATCTTTCAACAGACCTTTCTATTACTGCGCAGAAAAAGGGTCTTGTGCTTACATTCCAAACAGACAACAAGGCTCCGTACTCAGTCAATGGCGATATGGAAAAAATTCGTCAGGTTGTACTCAATATTATCGACAACTCGATCAAATACACAGAAAAAGGATCAATCACTGTGTCGCTCAAAAAGGACGACGCGGCAAAAATCATTCGTCTGGATGTAATTGATACTGGTATGGGTATTTCTGCGGAGGATAAAGAAAAACTATTCCAGAAATTTGGCCGGGGTGCAGGAGGGAAGACAAATACGGGTGGCTCAGGACTTGGTCTCTATCTTGCAAAACAAATTGCTGAGGCGCACGGAGGACATATTGCTATTGATTCTGCTGGTGTAGGTAAAGGATCGACATTTAGTATTGAATTGAAGGCACTCGGATAATGGATCCCGTTAGAGACCCCTATGTTTTATTACACCTACGTGCTCAAGAGTCGCAAAGATGGTACGCTCTACACAGGTGCAACATCTGACTTACGGAAGCGCCTAGCCCAGCACAACTCTGGTGAATCAAATTACACAAAAGGTCGACGACCCTTCGACTTACTCTATTACGAAGCTTGTAAATCAATGGAAAAAGCGAAAGATCGAGAATTATACTTAAAATCTGGCATGGGTAAGCGCTATCTAAAGAATCGGTTAGGCGCTTCCTGTCTCTAACGGGATGGATCGAGACCTTTTGTTTATAGTCGGAGGACTCATATTCATTATAATTGTGGGATACTTTGCCTACGGAGTCTAAATCTAAAAAGCACCCAGATGGGTGCTTTTTAGATTTTCTCTATTTGTGGACCTTCGGGTGTATCTTTGACGGTGTAGCCCTTGCTCAAAAGTTCGTCGCGGATTTCATCGGAACGCGCCCAATTTTTATGTTCTCGAGCCTCTTCGCGCTTGAGTACGAGCTCATGTATTTCTTCAGGTACAGCCTCTTGTTTTATGTTAGCGAGATTAAATCCAAGTACGCGGTCAAAATCAAGCAGCGTTGCGCGCTTGTCGCTTGGAAGCACTGAATCATCTTTGAGAAGTTTCCATACAACTGCAAGCGCGGCAGGCATATCGAGATCATTGTTTACTTTCTCGAGGAACATATCCTTGTAGGCTACTGCCACTGCTCCTGTCTCAGTGCCGAGCGCTAGAAAATCAGTATATAGATGCTTGAGCGCGTTTTGCGCGGCTGTCAGCGACTGCCATGTAAAGTTGAGTGGAGAGTGATAGTGGCCACTGAAATAGAAATATCGCAAGGCAAGGGGATTGTAGCCATCTTTTTCAATATCGTGGAGGGTGTAGGCGTTGCCGAGCGACTTGCCCATGCGTCCGCCATCTACCTGCAAGAAAGCGCCGTGAAGCCAGTAGTGTACGAACGGAGAAAGGCCCGTCGCCCCCTGTGCCTGCGCGATCTCGTTTGGATGGTGGGTGCTCTTAAGGTCTTCGCCTCCAATGTGAATATCAAACTGCTCACCAAGATATTTCATACTCATGGCCGAACATTCAATGTGCCAACCTGGGAATCCAACACCCCATGGAGAATCCCATTCCATATCACGCTTCTCATTTTTTGGAGAAAACTTCCAGAGTGCAAAATCGCGAGGGTTGCGTTTTTGCTGATTGAATTCAACACGCGCGCCAGCCTTAATCTGATCGAGGTTTGAAAGCTCTCCGTATGTATATCCTTTTTTTTCATATGCTTCCGTATCAAAATACACACCGTCGTCGATCGTGTACGCAAAACCGTTTGATTCAAGTTTTTGAACCAGATCGATCTGCTCCTTGATATGCTCTGTTGCATACAAAAGGGCTTCTGGAGACACGAAATTGAGCGTGACAATTCCTTTTTTGAAATCATCTGCATAAAAACGAGCGATATCCCATGCAGTTTTTCCTTCGCGAGCCTTGGCTTTTTCCATACGATCTACACCCGTGTCTGCATCTCCTTCGTTGTCACCAGTGAGGTGTCCAACATCGGTGATATTCATGAAATAGTGAACAGGGTAGCTGTTATAGGCAAGCACTCGCGCGACGGTATCGCCGAGCATATAGGTACGCCAGTTACCGATTGTGACGTAGTTGTAGACTGTTGGGCCACATGTGTAAACACCAACAGAGTGCGGATTTATTGGCTTGAATTCCTCAAGCTTTTTAGAGAGACTGTTGTAAAAACTTAGAGCCATTTTTTCATTCTAAAATAAACTGCTGAGATAAGGAAAATACCCGCCATTGCGCCAAAAACAGTCAGGAGCATTTTAGGATCATCAAGATTGAGGTACTTTGAATCCATCGCAAACACCCAGCTAATGAACGAAAGTGGCATCATGATCACACTGAGTGCAGTGAGGCGACGGATGGTTGCCGTTGATTTTGCAGACAAGAGAGAATCGTTTGTTTCGCGCAGGTCATAGATAGTTTGTCGATTTTCCTCTGCCATCTGAATAATGCGCTCGTATGAACCCTCAATAGCACTTACATAATAGGCAAAATCAGCGCCGTATATTTTAACTGCCGCAGCACTAAATGAGCGGAGAG
>CAYTCQ010000044.1:0-5564 GCA_964436485.1 uncultured Candidatus Saccharibacteria bacterium
TTTCCGACAATCAGATTTGAGGCGTAGTCTTTGAGCAAACTGCCCACAATCACAGACGGATCTTTCTGTGCTTCGATCAAAATCTTTGCGATCATGGCAGTCGTCGTCGTTTTTCCGTGCGTACCAGACACAGCGATCGTGTTTTTGCCTTTCGTAAGCACGGCAAGCATTTGTGGGTAACTCTTTGCGACTATGCCTGATGAAAGAACACGCTCCAAAAGCGCGGGCTCATAGTGCTTGATAGCCACTGTGTAGACAATGAGATCAGTATCAGTAGGAATAAGGTCAAACGACTGACCGATTGTGATCTGAGCTCCAAGAGCGCGAAGCTCGCGCACCATTTCCCCTTCGCTCATATCAGATCCCAAAACTTCTTTGCCTTCAATAAGCATCATGCGCGCCACAGCTGAAATACCGATACCGCCAATACCGACAAAGAAAACTTTTTTGATTTTTGTCAGATCAAGATCCATATTATTTTTTCGGCACGGCGTAGATGGCCGTTATTTTGCGAGCAGGTTTTCCATTTTTAAGTCCAAAGTACATGTGATGCACGATCGGTACGCGCTTCTCTGCGCTGTTGCTGATCGCCTGATCTGTACCAGCATAAAATCCAATGTGCGCATGTCCGCCAGATTTTTCCCACGCTTCCCACACAAGAATATCGCCATACTTCGGCTTTTTTGTTTTCTTCCAGCCGAGCGTAGCCAGATCTTTTTCTGTACCTACGACAGTGGTGTGGATTTTCTTCATGAAGCCTGCAAGCACTAAAAGCGAAGAAACGTAGAGCGCGCATGAGAGATCACCTCCGCCCACAATATCTTGTTTCTTGCCATTTACTTTGGCGTACATGTTTTGAAAGAGTTTTGTACCAAGACTATTTTGAATGAGCGCGATATAGGTATCGTGTTTCAAAATTTCAACATGCTGTTTTACTGCGCGCTTTTTCATTTGAGTTTTTTGACGAGTGAGAGGAATTGGTCGTTGCGATCGTATTCGTTGGTAAACATACCAAAGGATGCAAAAGCGGGGCTAAAGAGCACGATGTCTCCGCGTGTTGCCATTTCAAGCGCAGCATGAAGAGCAGCTTTCAAGCTCGGCACCGATGTCGCGCCGATCTTGTCCGTGCCTGTCCCTGGCAAAAATACCATGGCCTTTGTATGATGTTCGGCAAATTTCATGAGCACCTGCATATTCAGATTTTTATCAGCTCCACCGACAATGAGCACGACTTTCCCAGCAGGAAAGGCCTTGAGCGCGGCAAGCGTCGCTTCAGGTGTCGTTGAATTGTTGTCGTTATAGATCTGTATTCCGCGCAAACTTTTTACATACTGCAAACGGCCTTCAACGGCCTTAAACGACTCAACGCCTGCGCGAATTTTTGTGAGTGGAATATTGAGCGCGCGCACTGCGGCAATGCCGAGCGCGATATTTTCACGATTGTGTTCACCTACAATACCCACCTTCCATGCCTTTGGGATATCACTCGCACGACCTACCACTTTTGTACCCTTGTATGACGCTGGGATTTTTGACGAAAGACTTTCACTCACAACAAGCGTGTTGCCTGCCTTCTGATGCTTAAAAATCTGCGCCTTATCGGCAAAATAATCTTTGAGTGAATTGTTGTAATAATTCATGTGGTCAGGCATGAAGTTGGTGAATACGCTCACCTGCGGAGAAATGTTTGCTTCACCAAAACCTTGAAGCTGCCAGCTTGAAAGCTCGAGCACGACATAGTCGCCAGCTTTTACTTTCGGCACGAGCGCGAGTGTTGCCACGCCACGAATATTGCCAGCAAGATGCACGCGCTTGCCTGCTTTTTTGAGTATGTGGTAGATAAGCGTCGCAACAGTTGTCTTTCCGCGCGTGCCTGTCACGCCGATAATCTTCACATTTTTTGGAGCAAGCTCGACAAAGAGCTCATCATCCATGCGGATCGGAATGTTGTTTTTTCGCGCATGCGCGATGTATGGTGAATCAAGCTTCACACCCTGTGCCTTGAGTATCATGTCGGCATTCTCAAAATCTTTCATGTCATGCTTGCCGAGCACAAAACGTACGTTTTTAAATTTCTTAAACTGCGCGACAGATGATGCGAGCTGCTGCTTTGTCTTAAGGTCGGTAATAGTCACCTGCGCCCCACAGCGAGCCAAAAAGAGGGCATCCCCAAGTCCTTTGCCCAAAAGCCCAAGTCCCATTACGGTCACCTTTTTGCCCTTAAAATATGCTTTTGCGCGATCCATCCCGTTAGAAGCAGATCGCGATCGCATGATCGAGATAGCTGTGCATTATTCTAATTTCGGCCTTTGTAATAAACATATGAGTAAGATATATATCGTGATCGCGGCTTCTAACGGGATCCATATAGAGCCATAATAGCACACCACAAAAGGCACTTTTGGATAGCGACATAAAAATAAAAACCCCACAAATACGGGGTTTTATGAAAGGACAACAAAGTAGGTTTTAAACACATCTACGGAAATAGTTCGACGCTGAAACGCAATGCGCTCATCTTGTTCTATACCATCAATATGACCATCTAAAAACAACATCGGCTGAGATTCTTTGATTCCATCATCGGCATTATCTCCTGAAAGATGAAATTTGCCTTCAGTGACAATGACACGACGCTCGGAAACAAAGCTTCCATCGGCTCTGTATTTTTTAAGATACAAATACACTGGCCGATGAACCTGTATTTGTTTTTTGTTGTCACGCACATCTACAATAAAATTTTGAAGTGACATGGGCAAAACAATTTCCGTCCATAGTACTCCTTTTAAACGAGACGTCAACGAGCTTTGAATGTAAAGAGCTTTTGCGGAGATGTACACAAACTGCGTGGACCTTTTGCCTCTACGAGATACGTATCTTCAATACGAATACCCAGCTTATTTGGTATATACACTCCGGGCTCTATTGTCACAATCATGTTTTCAAGAAAAACCTCATCTTCGAGCTTGAAATACATCTTCGGGCGCTCGTGGATACGCTTACCCACGCCGTGACCAAGCATATGGATGAAATATTTTTTATACGCGCCAAGTGTTTTGCGCGCAGCCGCATCAGCGGCCGCGCATGAGACGCCTGCCTTCGTCTTCTTCTCCGCAGCCTTCTTTGCTCCAAGCACGAGTGAATATATCTTTTTATCACTCGCAGATGGAGTACCTACAAAAATAGTGCGCGTCATGTCAGAGCAGTATCCCTGTACTCGCACACCAAAATCGATAATAACAAAGCCAGACAAAGTAGCTGTCGTCGGTTTTGGGTGAATACTATTTCCTGCCTGTTTTCCACTCGTCACAATAGGTGGAAATGCTTCTCGCAATCCGCGCTTCTTGATCTCTTGTTTTATAAACCGCGCAAGCTCTATTTCAGTCTTGAAATGAAAGTTGCTGATGATCGAAGTAAAAATCTCATCAGTTATCTGACATGCGCGCGTAATGTTTGTGATTTCTTTTTTATCCTTTACGAGCGCCATGTGTATCAAGATAGGTAAACAATTTTAAAATCACTGGATCAAACACGTATTCTGGATGATGGTTTACAATCGCCTCCTTAAATTCAGAAAGTGGTATCCACTTAACCTCGGAAACTTCTTTCTTTTCTGGCTTTAGATCTTCAAGCGCAAGATCTTTAAACATAACAAAACATTCCTTAAACTCATTGTTGCGAATACGTCCGTTGTACATTACCTCCCTGGCCTGCGCGCTCGCAGCATGAGTAAGCTCATGTTCACTGATCACAAGTCCGAGCTCTTCATGTGCCTCGGCAATAACCGTTTGGAGCGCTGTCTCACCTGACTTTACATGACCTGCCGCCGACGCATCCCACATGTTGGGCATAAGCTCAACTTTGTCAGAACGCTTCTGAAGCAAGACTTCATTTTTTGAGTTGACCACATAGAGCTCAACAGAACGATGCCACAAACCTTCTGTGTGCACAGCAGTGTATGTTGCGCGCTTGCCTGTCGGAGCTCCTTTCTCGTCGAGTACATCATAATACTCACTACCCCACTGCCAGCGAGGTTTTTGACCTGTCGCGTAACAAATAATGATAAGAAACACCGTCAAAATATATGCTGACGGGAAAAATCCCATAAGTGCATCACTAGCCGAGTGCGCGTGATTGTCGACAAACGTCACGATTGAAAACAATGTAAAAATATACATAGCAAGCACTGCCCATCCTTGCCATGTTGCTGGATACCAACCCCAGCCATACTGTTTTGTCTTAAACCAAAATTTGTCCTGCATATACTATTCTTTCTTTAGATCGAGCGAGGCTGAATTGATACAAAATCGTTTGCATGTCGTCTCTTTCGGACCATCTTCAAACACATGTCCGAGATGTGCGCCACACTGCGCGCACGTTACCTCTGTGCGTGTCATACCATGTGATGTATCGATCAGTGTTTTTGTTGCGCCTTTAATTGCATCGTCAAAACTTGGCCAGCCAGTACCCGAATCAAACTTACGATCTGATGAAAAAAGCTGATTGCCGCACACTTTGCAGTTGTACATACCTTTTCCGTGCTCATTCCAATACGCGCCAGTAAATGGCGCTTCGGTGCCTTTCTCCTGGGTGACACGATATTCCTCTTCAGTAAGCTTTTGTTTAAGTTCGTCGTTGTTCATATACCTGATTGTACACTATGCTTTTGATATGTCGCGTGGGAAAAAGAGATTAACTGTCCAGTCCATGGCAATCTTCATCTTTTTTGATTTTGAAATAAATTTAAATAGATACACTGTACGCCACATAAACCACGCAATTTTTCCATGAATGTGAAAGCCGAGGATTGTACCTGCCGCCTTCCATCTACCCAGCGATACGAGTTCTCCCTTTAGACTATAGCGAAACGGCTGTGGTGCTTTGCCATGGACTCGCTTTGCAATAATAGTACCGAGCGCTCGAGCTTCAGCTACAGCAACTTGAGCAAGCATTGGGTATGACCCACCGCCCTCCCGTGGCACAGCGGCAACATCACCAATAGCAAAAACATCAGGCACTCCAGCGATTTGGAATGTCGAATCTGTGACAATTCTTCCCGCTCCATCTTTTACTACCTCATGACCTGACAGTGCAATATCTTCAGCCTTCACTCCTGCAGTCCAAATTACCGTCTCTGCCGCAATCGTCTCTCCGGTCGAAAGCACTACGCCAGTCGCAGAGACTTCGTGTACTTTTGTATCAAGACGTACATCTATACCCTGTTTTCCAAGCTCAGTAAGCGCATAAGCGCGAGTCTTTGTATCAAATGTTGGGAGCAATTCCTTACCGCTCTGCACGAGCGTGATACGTATGTCTTTGCATGAAAATGCTTGTTTGTAGTATTTGCGAAGCGTGCCATATACGAGATCGGCAATTTCAGCTACTGTCTCAACTCCTGTTGGACCACCTCCAACGACAACAAACGAAAGCTTCTGTGCGCGCGCAGTATCATCACTTTCATGTGACGCATTTTCAAATGCTGAAATGATGGTGTTGCGAATAGTGATCGCATCTTCGAGATCTTTCAGCACGAGACTATGTTCACGCGCGCCCTTCGTATCAAA
>CAYTCQ010000045.1:0-5522 GCA_964436485.1 uncultured Candidatus Saccharibacteria bacterium
CCATCCGTAAACGAAGCCATCACCGGAGAGAATATTCCGGTGATGATTGCAATCGTAAGAATGAGTGGAATGATGCGCTTCATGTATTAGTAGATGCCGATGAGTTGTTCGAATGGTGAAAGTTCACTGACCAGCTTTGTATTACCGCTGATTGAAATTCTGTTTGGTTTCGTAAACAAATCCCACACTGAAATTATTTTATCACTTGTCACGGTCGTTGCTGTTACATCCCCCTCAGCATTTCGTGCCGAAGGATTTTCTGTCACATTTGCCGTACCATATTCGTATTCTGGAAGGTAGGTCATCATGATTGGAAGATTGTCAGGGTTGCCGATGTTTGGATTTGGCATGCGTTGTGTCGGTCCGTCGTAGTTTGATGCGGAAGTGTCGGCAATACACTGGTCTATCAGCCCGTCTTTGCCCGCAATATCATCATACCTGTTTTGAATATCACGGAGTGTACTTTCCTCTTTTGCCACATCATCTGGTGAGTGCAGATCCGGAGCGATGAGGGTGAAGGTGTCATTGATGCGCTTGACTTCTTTTTGGTATGCCGTAAGTGGTTTATTGTCGAGGATAAGTGCGTTTATATTCTGAAGTTCTGCTTGGAAACTGTACGGATTGTTTGGGTCTGGGTTTGCAAGAGCATCTGGGTATCCTGCAAAGTTTGGAAGCGCGGCAACACGTTTCTGTAGTTGTGTGAGCTGGTAGATGAGCCCTTTTGTAGATGCGTACAGATCGTCGTTCTCTTTCAATCCCTTTTGGTACTTTGGAATATTGTTCCACTCTTGTTCTGCTTGTATGCGCTCTCTAGGCATGTCTCTTGTGTAGAGCGCATTTATTTTTGCTGTGTAGCGATCAAGAAGTCCTTGCATGATTGTTTGGACTCGATCAAGCCCGTTTACTTTGTAGTCTTGGTCAATTCCTGTTCCGAGTACGATTGTGAGTGCGCTCGGATAGAGTTTTTCATTTTTCTTGTCAGCTGCTGCGCCTGCTGTGATGTCGTGCCATTTCTTTGTTTGGCCGAACATGTATTTTGTGACAGCTTTATCATTGTCTTTGTCTTGCCAGCTTGTTGGGAGTGAGGCAATGAAGTCATCGATATGCTTTTGAGCATCTTGTTGCCATCCTGGGTGCGGTCCCGGAATACACATATCAAGCTGATAAATTGCAGGAATAAGCTTGTTTGTGGCCTCGTTTTGTTCATTAAATATTGGAAGAACACTGTTTTCACGATTGATTGCTGCGATCAAGTTTTCCTTTCCATCGCCATCTCTGCCGCTTGGGTTGAGATCAAAAATATTATATTCGTACTTGTTCCCTTTCGCTGTCCATGATGAGTCTGAGTCATCAATTACAACGTTTGAAGCATAACTGCTATTGTTCTCAAACTTTGTATTTGCGTCGTCTTTACTTCCCTCAAGAGAAGAAAGACCTTTTTGTACGAGCTGGTTTGCAAGTGCATTAAAAATTGCCGTAATAGACGAACTCAAGTCTTGCCCAAGCTCGAGCTGGCGGTAGTTTGAGCCGAGCGCGAGATCGAGCTGTTTTGAAATGACACTTCCTGGAGTTTCTGTCTTCCACATTGAACATGTTTGTGTTTCATCTGTGTACGAGCCGATACATTTTTTCAGATCAAGAAAGCCTTGGTTGCGCTGAAGCTGGTCTTTGATATCTTGCGCATTTGAATATTGCGTATCTTTGACACGATTCGCCAGATCTTCTTTTGCAGCCATTGAGAATCCAACAGGGTTGTTTTCAATATCAAATGAGGCACCGAATGCATCCCATCCCCCATAGGCAAAATTCTTGTTGTAATTTGATACGAGTGTTTTTGGATTTACTCCTGGGTGCTTGCTTGCGATCACACGATCAAGACTGTAGATAGCATTGCGTTCAAAATAACTTTTTGTGTGATTCTTAATTTCATTTGCTACTGAGGCACCAAATGGATAGAGATCAGGATTGTTCCCGATAGCATTGTTGAAATTGCGGATGCTTGTATTACGGATATTCTTAAGATACGTCGCCTCGTCACCAATAAAAATAGACTCACCGTTTTTAAATCCGTGGTTGATCCAGTTGATAGTCTTCAATGTGAGCTGACGGAGAATAACCTGTGCCGCTGCTTTTTCAAGAGCAAGAGTACAGTTTTGTTTCTTTTTTATTGCAGCTGTGTCCGCAGCCGCTTGTTTTGCGTCTTCTGAGTCTTCAGTGACTGATGTTGGGACTGAGTCTGCGCCTGTCCCCCCAACACCGCTTGTTGTTGGTTTTGTTTTACTGCCAAATATTCCGTTAAGCCCTTGGTTTATTTTGTCTTGATTGCATGAAACAAGCGCGCCAACAACTGGCCCAAGGTTGCCCACAATACTCGTGAGATCTGCTCGTGCAGGTACTGCGCTCGCGCCAAACATCGTCACTATAAGAAGTACGACAATAGAGCGCTTAAACCAAGTGGATTTTGGTAGCATATGCACTTATAGTATACCCCTCTTGGATGTGTAAATAAAGAGAAACTGTTGGAAAACAAAGATTAAAATCTAGTTTCCAAAATAGTCGGCGAAATTGCGGATCGACTGATCGAAGACATCGCTTCCTTTAACGTAGTCGTCGACTCCGATCATACCTGAAAGCACATCAGAGTAGATGTGGCTTGTTGCTACAAGGGCGATGCCCATCTGAGCACTTGAGTTTGCGAGAGAAAGTGCGTAGGGCGCAGCTGCTTTTGGTACAGGAAGGGCGATAAGTTTCTTTGAAAAGTCGGTATAGGCTGTGGCAATAGGCCCAAGTGGGGCAAGGGCTGTTTCGTCCCCTCCTACAAGGTTTTTGCCCATGATATCAAGCTCGGTACCAATTCCGAGGTTCTGATACTGGTCGACAAGCTTTTTAAGGCTTATTTTATAAGCATTTTTTGCCTTTGTGGGGTCTGTAGAGACGATCGTCTGGTCGGCGCTTGTATATGCAGGCTTTACAACTCGCTTAGAATCTATGTGTTTTCCGATAGATTCGGCGACTTGGCCGACAGCATCGGTTGTAAGAGAGCCTGATTGATGGAGGGCAAGGATACTGGCGAGGAATTCTTGGGCAAATTGGTCTGTTGGGGTGAGGCTTTCGTCTGTGCTTGCCTCAGAAGTAATATCTATGCCGGCAGCCACTTTCTTATCGTCGATGATTTTCTTATTTGAAATACCGTCTCCTTTAGGATCAAGGCCCCAGAGCGACTCTTCCCAGTCTGTAATGCCGTTACTGTTTGAGTCGCGGTCCATGACGTCACCGAGGGTATCGCCTTCTTGTAGTGGAATATATGACTGCGTGCCAAAAATACTGCGCGATCCAAAAAAACTAGTCGCAATAAAGAAAACGAGGACAATTCCTCCGCAGATACCGACAATCTTGGTAAATTTCTTACTCGGCAGGAGTTTTTTTAGTTTTTCTACTCGGTCGGGAGTCATATACGTCTAGTATACATTTCTGCGATTTCTTTTACAAAAGCGCCTGCGCAAGGGAAAACCAGATAGCTGGAGCAAGATCTTCGGCGCGAGTTTTTTCTGAAAGCTTGAGCACGTCGAATGCGCGCGCAATTTTTTCTTTTGATGCGACTTCTTCAAGGTTGCGAATAAGGAGTTTGCGTTTGTGTGCGAATCCTGCTCGTACGATTTTGAAAAAATGTTCAATAGCTTTTTCTTCAGAGATATTCCATCCAGCAAATCGTTCGCGTGTGATGTCGTTCACAACAAGTACCGCCGAGTCTACTTTGGGTGCTGGTTTAAATGCGCTTGCGGGTACTTTTGTCGTGAGCTTCGGCGATCCAAATGCTTTTACAGAAATAGAGAGAATGCTTTCTTTTTTATCACGCGCGACGATACGTGTCGCAACTTCTTTTTGAATAAGAAATACAAGCACGCTCGGATGATTTTTTTCTGTTAAGAATTTTTCAAAGAGCGCACCTGTGATGTAGTACGGAATATTTGCGACAAGTTTATACTCCCCTGCGCGCAATTTTTTGCTACTTGGATTAAATGTAAGCGCATCGTCATGAAGTAGTTCAAATTGCTTTGATGCAATCTCCGAAGAAAATGTTTGCTGAAGAATCGGAATGAGATCTGTGTCTTTTTCGACGGCGATCACATGCGCGCCTGTATCAAGAAGCGCTCGAGTGAGCACTCCTTCTCCTGGACCTATCTCAAGCACGGTGTCTTCTGGCGCTACTTGTCCACCAGAAACAATCGCGCGTACAGCTGATGTACTCCGAAGAAAATGTTGCCCCAATGATTTTTTTGCTTTATGTGTCATTTTTATTTTTGAGATGGGCTCTCTAGAAAAAGATACTTGGAATTGATCGTGGAATATCAGAATGAAGCTCGATGAGATGTTCAGGAATATCATACAAAAATTCAGATGGTACTGAAAAATTGCGTGAGCCGAAAAGTGTGCGCTGGCTTGCATTTGTGAGATACACGCGTTCTTTTGCGCGCGTGATAGCTACATAAAAAAGTCTGCGCTCTTCCTCCGCGTCTTCGATCTTTGGAGCGCGTGATGCGCGCTCGTGTGGGAAAAGCCCCTCTTCAAGTCCAACGATAAAAATAGCTTTAAATTCAAGGCCTTTTGAGGCATGGACAGTCAGAAGACGTACACCCTCCGGTGCATCAGCAAGCGCGTCTTGGTCTGATCGCAGCGCTGCATCTTCAAGAAACTTGAGTACGCCTTCACCGATCGGAAGCGCGTCATAGAGTGAAGCAAGCGTTGCAAGTTCGCCCACGTTTTCAATACGCTCGATCCCCTGCTCGCCCTCATTTTCATATTCTTCTTTCAGGCCACTTGCTTCAAGCACGAGCTTGATGAGCTGTGATGGCTGCATATCAGCGCTCGCTGCTTGAATCTCATCAAGAATTTTTTCATACGATGAAAGTGCAACTTTCATTTTTGGAGAGAGATCATCTTTTTGTCCGGCAAATATTTTTGCGATTGATGCATTGCCGATACCACGACGCGGCGTGTTGATGGTGCGTTTAATGTCGGCCAGACTGTCGCGATTGAGCGCGGCACGAAGATATGAGAGCACATCTTTAACTTCCATGCGTTCGAAGAAGTGCGTGCCGATCACGCGGTATGGAACATCCGCAAGCAAGAAGGCTTCTTCAAGCGCGCGCGATTGGAAGTTGGCGCGAAAGAGCACGGCGATTTCTTCTGGAGGAATTCCGCTTTCAATAAGCTTGCCTGCTTCACGCGCGACAAAGGCTGCCTCATCGCGCTCATCAAATCCTTCGTAGCGAAGAATTTTTTCTCCCATACCACGATTGGTGTACAGATTTTTTGGAAGACGCACAGTGTTTTTTGTGATGATGGCATTTGCCGCATCAAGCACGGTTTGTGTTGATCGATAGTTTTCTTCAAGAAAGACAGTGTGCGCGCCGGCAAAATCTTTTTCGAAGTGAATCATGTTTTTGATTTTTGCTCCGCGCCAGCTGTAGATGTTTTGATCAGCATCTCCGACAACGCAAATATTCTGCTTTTGCCCCGCG
>CAYTCQ010000046.1:0-5485 GCA_964436485.1 uncultured Candidatus Saccharibacteria bacterium
AGGAGTTCCCTTCTTTGCACCCTTAAATCCGAGTGTTCCTGCTGAAGACCAGAAAAGAGCGTTTCCATCTTTGTCAGAGAAAACGACCTTTGTGTTGTTAAATGTTGCTTCAACGTGAAGCGTGCCAGAGACAAGCTTCTTCTTAGGTACGCGAACAGTCTTCGAAGCTTCTGCTGTTTCGACTGCTGGTACTGTCTCTTCTGTTGTTGTTGGTTTCTTAGCCACTGTTTTAGTAAATAGTTATTGGTAAATAAATAATAGAGTTTCTGTAGGGAGAAGGCAGACTATTTCCTACCTGCTCACACTGATTGATACTAGGTCTTTTCAAGCTTGCGCTTTCCGCTTCCCATCGTCTTTCGAACGTTGCCACGGACTGTGCGAGAGTTTGTCTTTGTGCGCTGACCCTTTGTTGGGAGCTTGCGCATGTGACGGATGCCGCGATATGCCTTGATGTCCTTGAGGCGCTTGACGTTTGCAGAGATTTCACGCTTGAGCGTTCCTTCTGTTGTCATGCCTTCAATGATCTTACGGATCGCGTTCTCTTCATCAGAAGTGATCTCTGAGACCTTCTTTGCTGACGAAACGCCTGCTTCTTCGATGATCTTGAGAGCCTTTGAGCGGCCGATGCCGTAGATGGCAGTGAGACCGAACTCGAGACGCTTGTTATCTGGGATGGTGATACCTGAAATACGCATTGCTAGAATTTGTTTAATAGATAGTAATTAAATGGGCTTACTGTTTCTGCTTGTGCTTTGGATTTGTACAAATGACGCGCAAATGACGCTGGCGGCGGACCACCTTGCAGTTTGCACACATTTTTCTGACTCGAGCTCGTACTTTCATATTGAAAATATATTTCGTATTTGTAGTAAGGCGAACAAAATCCGGACAACTCAGCAATGAGCTGCCGACCGCACATCACTTTTTGTTTTACACGCGACGAGTAATTCGACCGCGTCCACCATCAGGAGAGAGAACAAGTTCAACCTTATCCCCCACAAGAACCTTGATGCGGTGAAGTCGCATTTTCCCACCAAGATAGGCAAGAACTTCACGATCACCTTCAGCAAGATTGACACGAAACGACAAATTAGGAAGCGTTTCAGTAACGACTCCTACTACTGGCTTTTCATCTCCTGTGCTGTTACCCATGCAATACGGTAGAAACAGATTAACAAATATACGGTAAAGAGTCAACCCCGCCTCTGGGGGCTTCCTCTACTACACTATTGGTGTGCCGGATTAAGGACAATAGTGAGCCGTTTTGGGTCGTCTGGAAACGATTGTTTCCAAAATGGCTTAATAACAACGTCGGCTTTCGCCACCCCTACGATATCCGAAAGAATGCTTTGAAAATCAGCTTTTTTCTTCCCTGCTAAAGCATCCTGAACAGCTTTCTGGTCGATGGTCCACGTGATGTTTGTCGATCCAGAAAGTGAAAAAGTAAACGACGTATCAGATGTCGGATTAAGTGATGCTGTTGGCGTCACGACCATGTCTGAAAGTTTTTCAACAACAACCGGCTCGCCACCATACTGACTTACAAATTTGCGCACGACTGCTTGCGCGAGTGTGTCTTCTTTTATGAGATATGACGTGAGCGTGCCATGAATACCGACTGGCACATCTTTGTCTTTTGAATAGAGAACTTGTGCAGTGTCATCAACAGAAAATGTCGTCGCTCCATCATACAGTAAGTAACCAGATGGTATTTGTACACGGGCCTTTGCAATGAGTGTCGATTTTAAACCATCAACGAGTGTTGCGGCCGCAGCATCAGCTGAATCTTGAGAAATAGTATAGACAACCCCCGACAGGCCCCCGCTAATTGCAGTCTTAGATCTGCCGTAGACTTTTTTTGCTTGAGGAAGATTTGCAAGCGCAGGAATACTAAAATCACTCACCTCAAGATTGCTCGCCTCACCCGCCACATCAGCCGTCACGCCCACCTCAATAGATCCAGGGATGATCGTCGTGCCAGATTTTGTATATGCAGGAATAGAGACTGCTTGGTTTGTACGATAGATCTGATTGTTTGAAGCCTGCAAACGAGTACCTTTTGCGAGCTTGTATGGTGTTGTTGAAAACGCATTATAGAGAACAACTGAGCCTGTTGCTTTAAGTGATGCATCTTTTTGTCCTGTCGAAGGAAGCTTCATTGCCTGATCGCCCGAAAGACTCATGACGGTATAAACAATATCACTGTCATTCAAACTATCTTTCTGCGCAGTAAATGTATCGCTTATATCAAACGCGACGGGCACAGACTTCGGAGTAATAGTAATTGTGGCCTTTTCAAAAATAAACGAGATCGAAAACAAAAAGCCTACAACACACGCGGCCGCAATATACCACAACGCTCGTCGAGATGCCGGACGCGGCGGCTGAGGATGAAATGGAATCGTATGCTCCTGTACAGGCAAATTTTTAGGACGACGTGTCTTTGTTGCCTTCGGCTCATCAAATTCAATCACGCGCGAAGTGGCGCGCGAGGTACGAGACTCACGAGAGATAGGTTTTATGTCTTGAAGCATGTTTTTGGGCATAGGCGACGTACGATTACTTTTTTACTGAAAGATGAGCAGTGGCGAGCGCTTCAATCATAAGCACTGGATTGCGATCCGCACCTTCTTTAAATACAAGTGCCTCATGGAACAGTTTGGCATCAAGAACAACGACCCTAAATTCTTTTTCCGTAAGTGTGTATTGGTGAAATTCTTCACGGCGAATCGTCTCAGTAAACCACGGCGCAACATCTGAAGAGACCGTGAGAAGCACTGTATCCGGCATAGAAAGCTCGTTTGAGGCAGCAAAGAGTGCTGACTGAAACGCCGAAAGCCATTCGTTTTTTGCCGCGGTCAAAACTTTGTCACAGGTTTCTTTAATTGATTCTTCAACTTTGCCTTCGATGTAAAGCGTGCACAGCGTTACAGCCTCGTCGAGATTGCGATTGAGTCCGCCAGCAAGCTGACGCACGATGAAGTTGCGGCCTTTTGGAAAGGAAACTGTCTGTGAGAGCGTCGAGTCACGCACGATAGAAACGTCAGTGACTTCACCTCCAATATCGACGAGTATGTAGTCGTTCTGATGTGGGAAGAGATCACGAACAACAAAAAATGAAGCTCCGAGAAATGATCCGAATGTCACTGGAGTATGCGGATAGTTTGACCCAAGCGCTTCCTCGATCATTGCAAGCACGCGTTCAGACGCAACAGATACAAAAAGTGAAAATTCAAGTTCGCGTGTTGAAAGACCTATTGGATCGCTCACAGCATAACCATTGAGACGTACTTGGAGAGTTTTGGATTCAATGGCTCGAAGTGGATCACCTTGGTTTGCTGCCTGCGCCATCTCTTCATCAGAAAACGCTTTGAGCTCGCGAGAGAGAATATCTCCCATCAAATTCTTGGTGATAACAAATGATGTCGGGCGCGACATCTTCGCAATGCGAACCTGCGAAGCAAACCACGGTGACGAGAGGTGCACACGAATACGATCAGGTGGAGGAAGATTGAGATCTTGAATTTTCTTCACTGTAGCAAGGAGGGCTTTGCGCATCTCATCTTGAAACTGCTGAAAGCCTGCTTCAGGAAGAACCGAGATGCCAGTTTCTACTGTTGCAATGAGTGTAGTAGAGCTGAGACCAAGCGCAGCAAAACACGCCGATACTGACGAGCTTCCAATATCAACAAGCAACACATGCTCAAACTCTGTTTCGTTTTTTGAAAAGCGAGAAAAGATACCCATACTCTGTATAGTATAGGACAAATTTCAAATAGCTAAAAGCCTTTATATTGCGTAATGATTCAACCAGTGTATAAATTTCTGTTTATCTTTGATGATCGAGGCATATTTGCTGTAAAGCTGCTGCTCAGGCCTATTGTAGTGGCTAGGAAGTTTTACTGCCATTTCAAAAACGTCCTCTGGGATCTGGTCGTAGAAATTTTTAATAATTCCATTTCTTAATAAATCTCCCCGAAGGTTAGTACTAAGATACGCACTTACCTCCGCAGGATTCGTAAGATACTTTCTTAATGGACCAACTCCTTCAAACGGCTCCTCATTGAGCCATGCCGTTTCTTCTTTTTTTCCCATTTTCTTGAGTTCGCTTTGTGAATAAAAAAGACTCTCGATATACACCTTGTAACCAGAAGAGAAGTTGTTCTCTCCTCTTGTTACAAGATGGTTGTATTCGTGCTCAATAATATTTTGGAGTTGTGTGGGATCTGCCCTATCGGTAACTTCAATAAAATCGTCATTCCTATATCTTACTAAAGGCTGTCGCTGGTAATGGCCTCCCATATTTTCTGGGATAAAATCAACTACTTTTACACTAGGATTTTGTACCATTTCACTAAGATTTTTTTCTTGGAGCTTGTAGGGATTGAATAATTTTTCTAATTTTGTAGCCGGAAAATCAGAGTCGATTCTTTTAGCCCGTTCCATTGCTTGAGGACTTACATACCGTTTCATTTCGTTTAAGACAATCCCATCCACAAATTCTTGTGTTATTTCTGGAGACCCAACAGTAGAGGCTCTATTCTCCAAGAAGGCAACTTCTTTCGCTGTTTGGTCTTTAATATCTTTCATTTCTCTGTGTTCAGCAATTTGGTCTTCTACCTCATGTATAACCTGCTCGGCTTCATCGTTTATTTCACCGACACTATCCTCTATGTTTGTTTCATTTTTTATACGCTCAAATGTTTCCGGTGATACAGCAACTGTATTTATATTTTTGAGAGCAGTATTTGACTCATCAAAAAAGAGTGTTTTCTCTGCTTCTGTCGCATTCAAAAATTCCTCTCGCGTAAGCTCTTGTTCCTCTTGTTTTTCAGGGGTATCTTTGGGAACCTCAAAATTTTCTTTTGTGCCCTGTTCTTCAAGCGACATCGTGTGTATCAATTGATTCCTTAATCTCCTTTATTTTTTCTTCCTCAATTTTCCTTTTAAACCCCTGTAAGAGAATCTTTCTTTTTTGTCGGAGCTCTGACAAAGCAATATCAAGCTTCTTCTTCAGTTCTAAGATTGTTTCCGCCATGGCCAAATTATACCGCGTTTAAATAATTACCGCCTTGATTCGGCGCACGCCGGCAGATGAGGCTTCTTCTTTTTGAATCTTGAACTTCCCTATTTCTTTTGTGTTTGTCACGTGTGGACCGCCACAGAATTCTTTTGAGACAGCATTGCCGTTTGCATCCTCGATGAAGTAGACAGAGACCATCTCTGGATATTTGGCGCCGAATTCCATTTCCGCCCCGATCTTTTCTGCTTCCTCGCGCGGCATTTCACGACGCACAACAGAAAGACCCTTCTGAATCTCTTCATTTACGAGATCTTCGACTTTCTTTTTTTCCTCGTCCGTCATTTTGCGATCGAAAGCAAAGTCCATACGCATGCGCTCTTCGGTGATGTTTGATCCGCGCTGTTTTACTTCTTTGCCGAGCACCTGCTGAAGCGCGGCGAGAAGCAAGTGGTGTGCTGTATG
>CAYTCQ010000047.1:0-5419 GCA_964436485.1 uncultured Candidatus Saccharibacteria bacterium
AACGCTAGTGTCTTTTGTTTTGAAAATAGGTTCTAACTTGGTACAATAGAGACACACTAAAAAACAGTCCTCGGGACTGTTTTTTATTTTTGATTAATTCAAACTACTCCATTAACAGACGGTTAATCTCGTCACGTGCTTGTTCTCCATGATCTGGTATGACGCGCAGTGTTGGGATCGCGCGTGAACGGATCTTCTCACGCAATTCTTTGCGAAGCTCGCCGAGGTTGCGGTTGATGAAGTCGAGCGCAGCCTTTTCTTTGTTGATAGGGAAGACAGATACGAAGAGCGTTGCACCATTACCGCGCTTTGTGAGCACCGTACGTGTGATAGTGATGAGAGCTGTACGATTGCCTTCGCGCTCAAAAAAGCTCGCTGCTTCGCGCGTGATTGCTTCTTCGAGTCGTGCGTTGTGGTTTTGTGATCCTTGCATATGGTTAAACGAGACTCTTTGTAATAGCTTCGACGATATCTCCGGCCGCAATCTCAATGCGTGATTCAACGAGCACTCCACATGTGAGACCTTCGGCAACTGTTTTTGTTTTTGTCTTGTTTTGCTCAAGTCCGACGATAGTGCCACGGCCGATTTCATTTTCACGGCGCAAGATACGGACTTCGTTTCCTGTGTTGATCGATCCTGTTGTGACAAGTCCACCGATCACTTGGCGATCCTTTGTGCGACTGAAAAACTTCTGCACTTTGAGTGTGCCTGCGACAGAAATAGTCTCCACTCGTGGACGGCGCTCTTCCATAAGCTCTGCGAGAAATTCTGAAAGCTTGTAGATGATATCAAATGTTTTTACGAGGACTTGTGCCTGTTCATTGAGGTCTTTTGCGCGCGCATCCATTTTTGTATTGAAGCCCACGATGATTGTCTCTGGATCGACTCCAGCAAGTCGGATATCATTTTCGCCGATTGTACCGACTCCAGAGGAAAGGATTTTCCATCCGATCGTTGGTTGTTCGAGTTTTTTGATTTCAGATACGACAGCATCAGCAGTACCTGCTGTGTCTGTGCGGATGATGATAGGGATGCGTTTTTCGATAGAACCTGATGAGTCGTGTGTCTGAGCACTCTTGCTTGCTGACTCGTATTCCTCGACAGCTTTTTCAGCAAGGGCCTTTGTGGCAAAGCTCTTGAATGTACTGCCGACTTCTGGCATTTCAGTCCAGCCGACAATACCGACTGGCTGCGAGAGACTTACTGTATCTGTTGGGCGAAGACGAAAGTCTTCCATGATGCGCGTGCCGGCAACAGCAGGGCCTGCGGCGATGAACATGCCTTTTGAAAGCGTTCCGTTGCGTACGATGAGTGTTGCTGTGATACCACGGCGTGCGTCGAGGTTTGATTCAATAACGATACCCTCAGCTGCTTCGCCGGCATTGCCAGTAAATTCGTTGAGATCGGCAACAAGAAGTACGAGCTCGAGAAGGTGATCAATACCCGTTCCAACTTTTGCAGAGATTTCTGCAAACGGAATATCGCCGCCGTAGCCTTCGACGTAGATGCCTTTTTCAGCAAGATCCATTTTTACTTTTTCTGGATTTGCGTTTGGTTTGTCGATTTTGTTGATGGCGACGATGTAGGGGAGATTCCATTCAATGATCGTCTTCCATGCTTCGATCGTCTGCGCTTTGACTGAGTCTTCAGCAGACACAACGAGAATGGCAATGTCTGCCGATTGAGCACCGCGAGAGCGCATACCTTTAAATGCTTCATGGCCCGGAGTATCAAGGAAGGTAATTGTGCGGTCATGACCTTCTGCGTCTTTGTGCGCCACTTCGTACGCTGAAAGATGCTGTGTGATACCGCCAGCTTCGCCGTCTACAATGTTTGTCTTGCGGATATAGTCAAGAAGCGTCGACTTTCCGTGGTCGATGTGTCCCATTACTACGACGATGGGCGGGCGCTTCACTATTTTGTTTTCTCCGCTTTTTGCTTTCATGTTTTTTATGCTCGAGCATCTGCAAGCGCGTCAGCTACTACAGCCTGCTCTTCCTCTGTAAGTTCGATATCTGATTTCCCATCCTTGATTGGCTTTGCAAACACGCTCTGGCGATCGCGTGAGTAGAGACTTGAAAAGACGACACCGTCACCGTGTTCGTTTATAATAGCGACAGCGAAGCTTTGGTTGCCACCGACATCTTTGAACGGATTAAATCGGAGAAGTTTTACGCCGCGACCACGAGCACTGAGTTTTTTCTCAAGGAGAGTAAGGCGGGCATCATGCGCTTCCTTAGAATCATGAAGAGAGTGGAGTGCGTCAGTGATATCACGCATGACAGATTCGAGGTCTGAGGCCTTGCTTCCACGGAAGAGTTTCTTCATTCGGATTTCCATGCGGATATGAAAAAACAGCGAAACAGCCGCCAAAAGAAAAAGGGCACCAAAGAGATAGGTGTTTGTACTCATGCACAGCGGAGTATATAATACAAAGCTCAAAAATCAAAATGCGAAAATTGAAACTATTCAGCAATTTAAAGGCCAAAAATGGCATGATCTACATGGACTATGCCTCAGGAGCTCCGGTCAGGCGGAGTGTGGCAAAGGCTATGCGCGGGGCAGAAAAAGACCTCTTTGCCAATCCGAGTTCGATTCACTCGTTTGGAGTGGAAGCAAAGGAGGCACTTAATGTGGCTCGCACACGGATTGCTCGAGCGATGGAGGTCCATACCGATGAAATCATCTTTACCTCAGGTGGGACCGAGTCTGACAATCTTGCGCTTTTTGGAGTTGTGCGTCATGCGCGCACATTGCCAGTATATAAAGACAAGCAGGTGCATGTTATTGTCTCGGCGATAGAGCATCCGGCAATTCTTGAAGCGGCGAAGGTTCTTGAACGGGAAGGAGTGCAGGTAACATATCTTCCTGTCAGAGAAGATGGACGTGTTGATCCGCAGGCTGTACGTGAAGCACTTACTCCTGAAACAGTCATCGTTTCAATCATGCACGCCAACAATGAGATTGGTACCGTCCAGCCGATTCGTGAGATAGCAAAAATAATTCGTCATTTTAAAAACGAACAAGGGTCTGACTATCCATTTTTTCATACCGATGCATGTCAGACCGCGGGATACTTCACACTTAAGCCACAACAGCTTGGCGTAGACCTCCTGTCATTTAATGGTACAAAAATTGGCGGACCACGTGGAAGTGGAGCCTTGTTTGTTCGTCACACTGTTGCGCTTGCGCCACACAGTGTAGGTGGTGGGCAGGAGCGCGGATTTCGTTCTGGTACAGAAAATGTACTCGCCGATGTTGGTCTTGCTGAAGCATTTGTATCTGCACAACATGAAGCTGAAAAAGAATCCCAGAGACTGACTGTACTTCGAGACCTTTTTACTCAGGAAATTGAAAAACAGATTCCCGACGCGCGTATCAACGGTTCGCGTGTTGAGCGTCTTCCAAACAATGTGCACGTTTCGGTCCCACACATAGACAGCGAGCTTCTTGTAATTGAACTTGATGCAAAAGGTATTGCCGCGTCTGCCGGAAGTGCGTGCGCCAGTACAAAAGATGAAGCGTCACATGTGCTCGAAGCTTTGTATGGAAACACAGATGAACGATCGCAGTGGGGAAGTGTACGTTTCTCACTCGGAGCAACAACTTCTGCAAAAGATGTTCGTTTTGCAATAAATGCTCTTCGAACAATACTCAAAAAATACGAACGTTTTGTCCAGTAGAGACTCGCTTGCATCGTGTGCTAGAATACGGGTATGGATCACGAAGGACGCCCAATAGAGATTAAAGATCTCAATAAGACACAGCTTATACTGCTTGCGATTCTTATTTCTTTTGTTGTTTCTATCGCAACAGGTATTACGACGGTCACGCTTATGCAGCAGGCTCCAACGGCTGTGACACAGCCGATCAGTCGCGTTGTGCAGCATACGATTGAAAAAGTTGTACCAAACTATGTTCCAGGAAAGACACAGACCATCATCGTCAAAGAAGATGATCTTGTTGTCGATGCCGTACAAAAAACACGCTCAAACATTTATCCGATTTTTTTGAGTCGTGATGCAACAATATCACTTGCTGATGCGTATTCAGTTGGGGGAGGCAATTTTATTGCAGTCTCTCCAGATATTTCAAAAGAGTCAGTCTATCTCATAAAAGTTGGAGATGTATATCTTCCAATGAAGGTACTCGGCGTATCTCCATATGGTGTAGCCGTTCTTTCTCCAACATCGGGTACAAATGTACCGAAAGATCTTCCAAACGCTGTTTTCGGCAGGGACTCAGATGTAAAAACTGGTCAGACACTTGTCTCGATTGGAAGCGAAGGTATTATTCGTGGACTCGTACAGGCTGTTATTCAAAAAGATGAAAAAGACGCAAACGATAAGGTTATTGCGAGTTGGCACATCTTTATACTCGACAAGTTCTTTTCAAAAGACATGCTCGGTATGCTCGCTGTAAATCTCGATGGAAGTGTTGTTGGTGTTGTTGTGCCGAAAGGCGAGGGCGCTCAGATACTCGGCGTTGATGCTGTTGCAAAGTTTATTTCTGACACACTTAAACCTGCAAATTAAGTAAGCGTGCGGTTTTTGACATTTATATAAATAATGGTATTATGCGTATTCACTATAACCTTACACCTAGAAACTAAAACCTAACTATATGCCACCATTCAACCATTTCACAACAAAAGCAAAAGAAGCCATCCGCAGAGCCCATGAGCTCGCTATTGAACGCGGCCAAAACCACGTCTCCTCACTGCACCTGCTTGCTGCGCTCCTCACACAGGAAGAGTCGATGGTTATTTCAATACTTGATCGTCTTGATGTCGATACCATCTTGCTGACAGATACAGTTCTTGAGGGTATTGAGGCTCCTGAGCAGTCACAGACACTTTCTCCGTCGTACCAGATCTATCTCACGCCAGATCTTGCGCAGGCAATTGAGACGTCGTCAAAGATCATGGCTCAGCTTAAAGACGAGTTTGTTTCAACTGAACATCTTTTTATTGCTATTCTTGAAGGCACAGGCGCTACACGTGAGATCCTTAACCGTTTCCGACTTTCAGCTGACGCAGTCATGCGCGTGCTTGATGAACTTAAAAACAGTGAATCAGCAGATGTAGAGTCTCCGAAGAAAATGCGCGCGCTCGCAAAATATACTCGCAACCTGACTGATCTTGCGCGCAAAGACAAACTCGACCCAGTCATTGGTCGTGATACAGAAATCATGCGCATCATGCAGATTCTTTCACGTCGCACAAAAAACAATCCAATCCTCATTGGTGAGGCAGGAACAGGAAAGACAGCTGTTGTTGAAGGTCTTGCAAATCGCATTGCCAAAGGTGACGTCTCTGAGTCTCTCAAAGATAAAGAAATCGTCTCGCTCGATCTCGGCTCACTTCTTGCTGGTACAAAATATCGCGGTGAGTTTGAAGAACGTCTTAAGACAATCATG